>NZ_CP032485.1:457500-657500 GCF_006542335.1 Neokomagataea tanensis
AGGTCATCAGCCATGGTGGATGTACCATGAGCATTGACGTAATCAATCTGGCTCGCATCCATACCGCTATTACGCAGGGCAGCCTTCATAGCGCGGAATGCGCCTTCGTGGCCCTCAGCAGGAGCGGTGATGTGGTGAGCGTCACCTGACAGACCGTAGCCGCCAATTTCGCCGTAAATTTTGGCACCGCGAGCCTTCGCATGCTCAAGCTCTTCAAGAACAACGACGCCAGCGCCTTCGCCCATGACGAAGCCGTCACGGTCTCTATCCCAAGGACGAGACGCTTTCTCAGGCGCATCATTTGATGCCGTGGACAATGCACGTGCTGAACTAAAGCCTGCAATACCAAGCGCACAAATGGCAGCTTCAGCACCACCAGCAACCATCACATCCGCATCACCGTGCTGGATCAGACGTGCCGCGTCACCGATCGCATGGACGCCTGTTGCACATGCTGTAACAGCCGCGTGGTTAGGCCCTTTGAAGCCGTAACGAATCGACAGATGGCCAGAGATCAGGTTGATCAGTGCCGAAGGAATAAAGAACGGCGACAGGCGTCGTGCTTTGCCACTCGCAACCGTCAAAGAGCCTTCGTAAATTGTCTGTAGGCCGCCGATACCAGAGCCGATCATTACACCCGTTGCGCAACGATCTTCTTCTGTTTCAGGTGTCCAGCCAGAATCTTGCACGGCTTGAATAGCCGCAGCCAAACCCAGATGGATAAAGCGATCCATCTTCTTTTGGTCTTTTACGCCAACCCAGTCAGCGAGCGTCAGCCCACCTTCTTCTGTTGGCCCAACCGGCACTTCACCAGCCACTTGTGCTGGGAGTTCAGAGGGGTCGAAATGCGTGATGCGTCCAATGCCGGACTGTCCCGCGAGCAAACGTTTCCACGTCGCTTCAGCGCCAACGGCAAGCGGGCTTACCACACCGATTCCTGTTACGACGATGCGCCGTCCGTTAGTTGCATTGCCGGTCATCGATGCCCCTCGTCATGCTGGTAAATTCTTTTTAAGCCGCACCCACGCATTTAGGACGCTGCTTATACAGCGCCCCAAACACGGTGCAGTCAGAGGGCTACCGGCCAGAAATGGCAACACGGTACAATCCTCTGGGTATCGCGTCAGGCAAAAAAGCCTTAAGCAGCCTTCTGCTTTTCGATGTAGTCGATCGCATCCTTAACGGTGCCGATCTTCTCAGCAGCGTCTTCAGGAATCTCAACCGAGAAAGCTTCTTCGAAAGCCATAACCAGCTCAACTGTGTCGAGGCTGTCTGCGCCCAGATCGTCAATGAAAGACGCGTCTGGTGTGACTTTGCTTTCTTCAACGCCGAGATGTTCTACGACGATCTTCTTCACCTTATCAGCGATATCGCTCATGTGTCCGTTCCTTGTTGCCCGTCCGGGCGTTGTATCAACTCTTTGCTACAGCTTTCTGAGCGTTCTGCCAAACAAAACACTCAGCGCTGGCACCGCCCGAAACGACGTTACCCCCGGCTGGAAGGTTGTCAGCCTGTGAATGAGAACATATCCCCGACAGGCTACCCCAACGTCAAACCGGGCAAAGCAGCGCGCGCATTAGCACGCTTTGCCTTGCGGGCCAAGCGTTGGTCACGCTCCGTAATATTTCAGAGCATGACCAACAGGTTTTTAAACCATCGACATTCCGCCATTGACGTGCAGGGTCGTGCCAGTGACCCACCCTGCCTCGTTGGAAGCAAGATACACAACCGCTGATGCAATATCATCCGGCCCACCCATGCGGCCCAGCGGTATGGAACCCACCAGCTTTTCGCGCAGGTTTTCCGGCAAAACGTCGGTCATAGGCGTTTCGATAAAGCCCGGTGCAACGACGTTGACCGTAACACCACGCGGGCCAGCCTCTTGAGCAAGCGACTTGCTCATACCGACCATACCCGCTTTAGCCGCTGCATAGTTGGCTTGGCCAGCATTGCCCGTCGTACCCACGATCGAAGCAATTGAAATGATACGCCCTGAGCGGCGACGCAGCATTCCCTTCAGAGCAGCGCGCGCCAAGCGGAATGGGCTTTCCAAATCAACCGTCATAACCTGCGCCCAATCGCTATCCTTCATGCGGATAGCCAACTGGTCGCGCGTCAAGCCAGCATTGTTCACGAGGATATCCAGCGGTGCGCCAGCAACCTCTTCCGCTTTGCCAACCAAAGCATCTGCCTCGGCGCTATCTGAGAGGTTGGCAACAGCAACATGCGCACGCTCACCGAGGGACTGAGCCAACTCAGTAAGAACAGCCTCACGTGTGCCGCTCAGCACTACAGTCGCGCCTTGCGCGTGGAGCTTGCGTGCGATTGCCGCACCGATACCACCTGTCGCACCAGTAACCAGCGCAACCTTGCCTGTCAGTGAAAACATTCTTTTCAATCCTTAAAGAGCTTTGAGCAGTGCTTCGATTTCAGACGGCGTGCCAGCATTGTCAGCCTTCAGTGCGGGCGCAATACGGCGGGCCAGCCCGCACAGCACTTTGCCTGCACCGAGTTCATGCATGTTGGTAATGCCCATTGCTTCTGTGGCCTGCACCGTCTCACGCCAACGAACAGTACCAGTAACCTGCTGTACCAATAGTGCACGGACAGCATCTGCATCCGTCACTTTCGCAGCAGTGACATTCGCAACAACTGCAATACGCGGCGCGTTGAGAGCTGCCTTTGCCAGAGCCTCTTCCATTTCACGCGCGGCAGGTGCCATCAGCGATGAGTGGAACGGTGCTGAGACAGGCAGCTTCACAGCGCGCTTGATGCCTTTTTCCTTCGCGAGTGCGATGGCGCGGTCAATAGCCCCCATCTTCCCAGATACGACGATTTGCCCACCGCCATTATCATTCGCGATTTCCAGCGTTTCACCTTGCGCTGCTTCAGCGCAGATCTCTTGCGCCAGCTCCGCTTCAACGCCCAATAACGCCGCCATGCCACCTTCGCCAGCAGGCACTGCGCGCTGCATAGCTTGGCCACGCAAGCGTAAAAGACGCGCGCCCTCTGCCACACCAAGTGTTCCAGCAGCTGCAAGCGCTGAGTATTCACCCAGAGAATGCCCCGCCACTAACGCAGCTTTATCGGCGAGTGCGAATCCACCCTCAGCTTCCAAAGCACGGACTGCCGCAAGAGATACGGCAAACAATGCTGGCTGCGCGTTTTCTGTCTGCGTGAGGACGTCTGCGTCCCCTTCAAACATCAACCGGGAAAGATGCTCACCCAGTGCATCATCGACTTCCTGGAAAACGGCGCGCGCTACAGGAAAAGCATCGTACAATGCCTGCCCCATACCAACGGACTGACTGCCCTGACCGGGAAAGACAAAAGCATGAACGGACATCAAGACCCCTTTTTAGTGTACCAAAAATGCTCGTGCCGTGATGCTGCTTCCCGGCGCATCTGTCAAATCCCGCCCCTAATGCGCCTCTTTTTCCTGCACAAATCTAACTTTTGGATTTCCGGGCGCCAAAACACGGACCCACACAAGCGGCTTACTGGCATGAAACACCGCATCTTCCGAGAAATCTTGAGGGCGGAAATTGTAAAGATATGACGTTGCACCGCCATTATCGACCAAGAGGCGCGTTGTCCCCCCTTCTGTGACCTCTAAGCGGGACGACGGGGCAACAGCCAACTGCATGCGATGTGCGTCCGGCATGAAAACAGCCAGCACAAAACCCGTAATATCCTCAACGCAGGCATTAACCTGCTCCAGCCAGTGCCGCGCATCCTCACCCGTAAAGCGTGTGGGGTCTGGCGCAGCTACCTGTAAAAAAATCTGGTTCACTACGGTTTTGTCTTCCGCTGACGTTTGTAAGACAGGCGGATTTTCCAAACGCAACGCATCGTCCATCGGGACGTGCAGGTCCGGATCGTTCCCACGGTAAAGCGGAATATCTCCTCTCATCGTATGCACGACCAAACCAGCAGTTGAGGGCAACCCGTGGTCCGGCTCAGTCTCACCAACGAAAACCAAGCTCAGTCCATGCCGTGCGCGCTCGGGGAATTTTTGAAAACGGTCGGAAACACGTATCAGCCGTTTGTAGTCTGCAACTTTATGAACCCGCCGCCCCGCGACCTCAATCGTTTCGTCAGCCCAAAGTGGCTGGACAATTAAAAAACCAAGAAAAAGAATAGCGTATATTTTTCTCATTAACGAACCTCATTATATTTTTTGCAATACAATTAAAACATGAGGAAAACGCGCAGGATTATCTACATACTCTACCAAACGAAATAAATGTGACCAGTTTTTTAAAATATAATTTTTTGGAATAATTGCTTCACCATAATGAGCCTCTGGAAAAGGCGGCTTGGCTATTGCCGCGTGCAAATACTTTCCAGCCTCGAACGCTGAATTTGCACGACCTTCGTCCGTAAAACTATCTGCACACGCTTCGTGCCAAGGGTGCTCAAGACGCATTCCTGATGCGCGGCGCAGTCTCTGCTCCGCGCAAAACGCCAAAAAACGGCGGCTTTGCGTCGTTACGACAGCCAAACCACCTTTACGCAGCAAACGGTGTATTTCCCGCATCCACTGATCTGCACTGAATTCACTTACATGCGCAAAATAGGACCACGACGTCACAAGATCGAGGCTTGCGTCTTGAAGCGGCAAAGCAGGGGCAAAACCACTATGGAAAAAATTAACACAAGGGTTGGCACGGCGCGCGGCAAGAAGAAAACGGTCTGTTTGCTCAACGCCCTGCAAAAACTCAGGGCGTATATCTTTCATGAAGAGCCGCAGCATTCGCCCCCAACCACAGCCGACATCCAGCAATGCTGTATCTGAGCGCACGGGACGCCCTACATAAGCGCAATATGCTTTGATTTCCCGGTAAAAAACATAGGCCTCATGCAGAGATACCTCTCCGTCATGCCCGTGTATTTCACGCTGCAATGTTTCGGGAGGATATGACGGGAAAGAGACTCCCCTCTGCTCCGGTGTATGTAATGAGGCCAATAAAGCCTGTAACCACTCTTCATCACGCGCCGTGCCAAATGCCTGGAATACGGCGTCAGTGGTTTCAGAATGGTTCATGCAGTGCACCATCTCATTAGGGAATAACGATTCTTTAACGATATTCCCTAATTATGAGAAGGGCTTCCAACCCAATCAGGCATCTCTTGGGATTAAACGGCCACGCTGCCACGACTCAGCAGCTTCCTCTGGGTCCTGCTCTTCAACAGCAATGACGTAATCCAGCGCGCTCATAACTTTATTACCGAGCATCATTTCCGAGAGTTCATCAATCAAGTCACTATCGGTGCGCGCCGCAGCTGGTCCGGTCAGCACCATACGCGCCGACAACTCACCGCCAAGGAGTTCATCTGGATCATCTACAAGGGTAAGAAAGTTATGATGAAAAACTGCATGAGGCTGCATGGCTGCAACGAGGACCTTCTCGCCCGCTGCACGCGCTTTTTCAAGGCGGCCATACAGAGCTGCTTCGCCCACAACTTCAATCGGTAAAGAAGACAAAGCCGGCAGACGCTTCAATGCACCATCCAGCGCCTCTCTCGCATCTTCCGCAACGATCAAGCGCTCTACCTGCGTTGCATCCAGATTGTTTACAGCCCCCATTGGGGTCAAAGCTGCAAAAGATGCACGTGGTTGGTACAGGTCACCAATGACGCGCGCGCCATCCGGAACCAGCCCAGCGTCGCGCGGGAACCAAGCCGACACTAAAAGATCGACTTCACCACTTTCCAATGTTTCAGCGACATCATCCGGATCAAGATCCAGGAAATCGACCTCCACATCATGCGCTTCCAACACGCGCGCTACAGCACTGGCGCAGCCTGCATGTAATGAAGTGTACAAATGGCCGATGATCAACTGGGTCATAGGGTCCGTCCGTAAAGATGGGGCCCCAGACTTCCAAAAACACCGGGGCACGCAGCGTCGATAAGCCGCGCGCCCCGTTTTGTCACGCCCTTACCAGATTTTTACGCGCTGATCTGGCGTTAAATAGAGCTTATCACCCGCTTTAACACCGAACGCGTCGTACCATGCGTCAATGTTATGCATTGGCATGTTCACACGTGCTTCTGCAGGTGAGTGTTCGTTCGACAGAACCTGACGGCGTAGCGAATCCGGCTTGTCCTTCTCGCGCCACACCTGTGCCCAGCCCAAGAACACCCGCTGATCACCCGTCAGGCCGTGCTTCTTCTCGTCGGGTTTGCCATGCAAGGAGTTATGATACGCTTGCAGGCCAAGGTTCAAACCGCCCAGATCGGCAATGTTCTCACCCATAGTCATTTTGCCATTGATATGCAGGCCAGGCAGTGGCTCCTGCGCATCAAACTGCGCACCAAGGCGTGCAGCAAGCTTTTCAAACGCTGCCGTAGATGCTGGTGTCCACCAGTCATGCAAACGACCATGCTCGTCATAATGACGGCCCTGATCATCAAAACCATGGCTCATTTCGTGACCAATCACGCCACCAATGCCACCATAGTTTACAGCCATATCACCCTTCGGATCGAAGAACGGCGCCTGCAAAATTGCCGCAGGGAATACGATTTCGTTCATCGTTGGGTCGTTATACGCATTGACCGTTTGCGGGGTCATATCCCACTCATCGCGGTCAACAGGCTTGTCCAGCTTGTTCAGGTCACGCTGCCAACCAAAAGCGGCGGCCCGCTCTGCGTTGCCATACACGTCTCCCTTACGGACAACGTAGCTGCTGTAATCCCACCATTTCTTGGGATAGCCAACTTGAACAGCAAAATTGTCGAGCTTAACGAGCGCTGCTTTCCGTGTTTCAGCGTCCATCCACGGATTGTTTTCCAAACGCTGATGGAACGCAGCCTTAACTTCCTGCACCAAGCCTTCGATTTGTGCCTGAGCTTCTGGCGGAAAATACTTCGCGACGTACAGCTTACCAATTGCGAAGCCTAAAGCGCCGTTGGTTGCACGAACACCGCGCTTCCAGCGTGGGGACTGCTGATTAATACCCGAAAGAACGCGGCCGTTAAAATCAAAAGCAGCGTCGCCAAAATCATGCGAGAGGTAAGATGCCGCATTGCTACCGAGCTGGAACGCAAGCCACGCACGAATTGTCCCGTAATCCGCCCCCTTCAGCACAGATGCAATCGCCGCAATGCCCTTTGGCTCGCGAACATTGACGATGCGCTGGTCTAAGCCTTCCTTCGGCAGCCCCGTCGAAAGCAGGAAAGTATCCCAGTCAAAGTCAGGAGCCGCAGCCTTCAGCTGTGCAACCGTCATTGGGTTATGCGTTTTAAGCGTGTCACGCGTTTCAGCGCGCGGCACTTCGACCTTCGCAATAGCTGTTTCGAGGTCTACAACCGCTTGCGCGTTCTTTGCTGGATCAGCCCAGCCCTCAAGTGTCAGAATTTTGGCGATATAAGCCTGATAGGCTTTTTTCTTATCAGCCAGCTTTGGGTCGCTGTAATAGCTGGTATCAGGCAGCCCCAAACCGCCAGATACGCCAATGCTCATCCCTTGGTCCAACACAAGCGTGTAACGCTCTGGGTTGCTCTCGTCCTGCTCAACACCGAATGAAAAGGTTGAGAACAGCAGTGATTTGGTCGCCAGACCGAAAGCTGCCGCGAGGCTTTTGCCGTCGTTAACGCCCTGAATAATCTTCAGATCATCTGCGAGCGGCTTCGCCCCAAGCGCATCAAGGTGCTTTTGGTCGAGATATGATGAGTAGTATGTGCCGATTTTGCCGATATCGTCGCTCGGTGTGTCTGAAACATGCTTTACCGCATCGTTCAAAATTGCCTGCTGGCGAGCCAGTGCAACTTCATACAGAATCCGGAACGGCCCAAAGCTTCCCATGTCGCCCGGGATCTTCAGGTTTTTGATGTATGTCCCATTAGCGTAGTCAAAGAAATTATTGCCGGGGACGGCGCTGCGGTTCATGCCCGCCTCGTCGAAACCCCAGCCATTTTTATACGGCTGGGGCTCAGCAGCATGAGCCACTGAAGCCACACCCGCATATGCTGCCAGAGCGAATGCACTCACACCTACGGAAAGGCGCGCTGCACGCCAAAAAGCAGATCGGTTCATAAAAATATTCGGCCTCAAACAATGAACATTCGTTTCATCTTGAGACTAAATTTCACAAAACGTCAAAGCGTAACCGTACAATATTGCACTATTTCAGACTAAAATTAACGCAATTTGCGGTCATGCTTTTTTGTGTGCCGTGCGGCCTCGCGCGTGGGAACAACCACATTGCCCACATCGTAATTCATCGTCACCAAATGCTGGAAGAATGGTGACGCGAAATCAACGAACGCTGTATGTGCGGGGTCAGTAAAGGCATTATCCGTGATGACAGGAGCACCTGAGAAGAAGTTCCGGTCCCCTTCTGAACGGAAAGCAACCGTGAAAATCTGATCAAAGCCGTCGCCCATCTGAGGGACGCTTGCCTCTATGCTTTCAACTACAGGCCGTCCGTCAGGGCGGCGGCTATCCTGAGCCAAACGCAGGAACCGCGACAGAACTGCTGCCCTCTGCTGCTCCGTAGCATCCGCACGGTACTTGATCAGCACGATACGACGCACTTCCCCAACGTGCCAAGAAGGCGAGGTAAACTGCGCATAACCAACCTGTTTGGCCAACTCTTGCTGGGCCAAAATCTGCGCAGGCAGTTGAGACTGCACCATTGGCACCGCAACCGGACCGGACGAAGCTATGGGCAAAGAGTAAGGGTCAACCTGTGCTGCGGCTGGTTGGGCCATCCCAAACATAACCAAAGCAGAAATGGCGCTTAAAGCAACCGGACGCATGATAGCAGATGAAAATGCCATGATCAGAGCCTTCCAGAATACAAACGCATAATCAGCCCAGACTTGCACAAAACCATGCGTGACGTCTTGTCATAGTGTATCCCAATTTTACCCTTGGGCGACACGCATCTTCTTTGCAAATCCGCGCTGACGCCAGCGGATCAAGCGATACATAGTGTTCGCTGCCAGACGTTGCCAGCGGGAGTGCGGCGTAAATCCAATTGTTTTAAAAATCATCGCCGTCACACGGTCGATATGCTTTGGCTGGTAGTACCCCATAGCCTTCGCCATATACGCAGCAATGCATTGCTTATGATC
The DNA here is from genome assembly GCF_006542335.1 of Neokomagataea tanensis. Classification (GTDB taxonomy): domain Bacteria; phylum Pseudomonadota; class Alphaproteobacteria; order Acetobacterales; family Acetobacteraceae; genus Gluconobacter; species Gluconobacter tanensis. Next base: position 466,588 of record NZ_CP032485.1, read on the forward strand.
GTATGGCTGATCCGAAGAAACATTGGTCGTGTAATACGCCGAAGCAAGTTCATCATCCTCGCTTTCCGTCACACGCCCTAGGGCAATCTTGGTGCGCTCCCACGTACTCAACTTCTCGCGCTGTAGATAACGGTTCATGTGATCATAGAAGAGTTTGAAATGCCTGTACTCATCTGCAGCAATCTGCTTACAAATTGCTTTGAGCAAAGGCTCATCCGTACCGTCTGCCAACGCCGTGTAAAAAGACGATGTTCCCGTTTCCACCATGCACCGGGCGATCAACTCCCCCGTACGTGAGCCACGAACAGATGCATCAACGTCTACGTCAATTTTAAAGCTTTCCCGGTACCGCTCAAAAGCCGTCCAGTAGTCCCAAGTGGGGTCAGCCAACATCGCCCAACGCCCGAGTGCGTCCCCGTGTTGAATTTCCTCTACGGACCAATTTGCTGCTGCCTGACTAAAATCTGCATCACCAACGAAGACATGCTGCAAATACGTCGTATAATCGTGGGCATTCCGTTCCACGACCGAAGCCGCTTTCACAAGCGGTATAATATCAGGATCAACCTTAGCGGGATCAAAAGAATCCCAGTCCATTTGTTCGATACGCCAATGCTTCATTATTCTGCCTTGTCCGTTTTCCGGCTCTTAATCGTGACGATCTGATGACACGACCGGGCGATTTTGGGTAGGTGTGTCTCAACAACGCCGGAGTAAGACACTGTGACACGACTAAACACCCCTCTTTCGGATACGACTCCTACGCCTGTAATGCCAGCTTATAACGACGACTTGCGGCATGATTGGACACGGGAAGAAGTTGAAGCTCTTATCGCGCTTCCCTTCCCAGAGTTGATGTTCAGAGCGCAAGAAACTCACAGAAAGCACTTTAACCCTACAAAAGTGCAGATCTCGACCCTGCTCTCCATCAAGACAGGCGGCTGCCCCGAGGACTGCGCTTACTGTCCACAAAGCGCTCGCCACGGTAACGGTGTGAAAGCCGAGCGCCTGATGGCAGTTGAAGCCGTCATGAAAGAAGCGCGCGCGGCCAAAGCCGCTGGCGCAGGCCGATTCTGTATGGGTGCTGCATGGCGCTCCCCCAAAGAAAGAGACATGGAGCAGGTCTGCGCCATGATTGAAGGCGTCAAATCGCTTGGCCTTGAAACATGCGTCACATTAGGGATGCTGGATTCTGGCCAAACGGCTCGCCTCAAAGAAGCTGGCCTCGATTACTACAACCACAATCTAGACACCTCGGAAGAGTTTTACGGCGCGATTATCACCACACGCAGCTACCAAGAGCGCTTGGATACACTCGCCAATGTCCGTGACGCAGGCATCAACGTCTGCTGCGGCGGTATCGTCGGCATGGGCGAAGACCTCTCCGACCGTGCAGGTCTGCTTATGACATTGGCAAACCTGCCCAAGCACCCGGAGAGCGTTCCCATCAACCTTTTGGTACGCGTTGAAGGCACACCTCTCAGCACTGCGGAAGAAGTGGATCCCATCACATTCGTCCGCATCATCGCCACTGCGCGCATCATGATGCCGCAAAGCCATGTTCGCCTTGCAGCGGGCCGTGAAAACATGACGGATGAAGCGCATGCACTGGCTTTCCTTGCAGGCGCTAACTCCATCTTCTGCGGTGAAAAGCTCCTGACAACACCCAATCCCGCTGAACACCGTGACCGCCAACTGCTCAGCAATTTGGGCATGACCCCTATGGTCCAGCACGAATCCGAAATGGGAGCCATGCGTCCTGCTGTGCCGGAAGCAGCTTGCACAAAGCACATGGAGGCCGTCTCCTGACTACACCTACCTCCAACACTGTCCGGCTTGGTATTGATTTCGGTACAAGCAACAGCGTGATCGTCCTCTCCACAGGGGACGACGTGCAGCCTGTGACGCTACGCTTCAGTACCGGCGAATCACGGCAAACGTGCCGCACCCTTCTTTGTCTCTGGCACGAGACAGAGGGGAGCCGCCGCGTCCTGTCAGAAGCCATTGGCCAAGACGCTATTGAAGCCTATCTGGACGACCCAGCCGAAAGCCGGCTTATCATGTCCATGAAGTCCTACCTCGCTCAGGCATCCTTCCAGGAAACACGCCTTTTCGGGAAGACCATGCGACTTGAGGATTTGATTGCCCGCTTCCTGCGCGCCCTTATGGACAAAGCAGGTTACGCGCCAGAGAGCACCAGCGTCACCATCGGGCGCCCCGTCCGCTTCGCGGGTGAACGAGCCAATGATGCCCTCGGCGTGAGCAGGCTTGAACAAAGCTTCATGGCCGCAGGTTTTCCCAAGCCTCATATTGTCCCTGAACCAGAGGGAGCGGGCTGGCGCTTCATGCAGCGCTTGGATCGCGCCTCTACAATCCTCGTTGGGGACTTTGGCGGCGGCACAAGCGACTTCTCCATCATGCGCTTTGACCCCGCAGAAGAGGAACGCGTGCAGACGCTCGGACACTCCGGCGTCGGCATTGCAGGGGACCAATTTGACGCACGAATCATTGAGCACGTCGTCGCGCCAGCTCTGGGCCGTAATGCGACATACCGGGTAATGGGCGGCGCGGCCTTGCCTGTACCGCCAGAATGGTTTTTGGACCTTGGCCGGTGGCACCGCCTGTCCATGATGCGCACACCGCAAACGCTGCGCTCTATTGAAGACGTCGCCAAAACTTCCTCTGCACCTGACGCGCTGCGTCACCTCTACCGCTTGATCGACGACCAAGCAGGGCAAGGGCTGCACCGCGCCGTAAGCGAAGCTAAAGCCGCCTTATCGCATCATGATCAAACAACTTTGAGCTTCGCTCACGGTCAGTTCAAGCTGGATGCGACAATCAACCGAACAGAGTTTGAACAATGGATCGCGCCCGACCTCGCTCGTATGGATGCGGCAATCGCCCAAGCTTTGTCTGAGGCAGGAAACCCAACAATAGATCGCGTCTTCCTAACGGGAGGCACATCTTTCGTCCCGGCAGTACGCGCGCTCTTCTCGCGTCGTTTTGGAAACGATAAAATAGACAGTGGTTCAGAGTTTGTTTCTGTAGCTGAAGGCCTCGCTTTAATCGAAGCAGGGCGTAAAGCAGCCTGATTATTCAGGGGGATCAAAAACATCCCCCTAACAATCCGTTAAAGATACTTACCAAATACATAAAACTGTTACATTGACAAAATGATTAACTTTTAGAAACATCGTCATAATAATTCTTACCATTTGAGGTTGTTATGCCAATTTTAGCATTGAACAATGTTTCAAAGTCATTCGGTAACAAAATCGCCGTACGAGATCTCAGTTTTTCTCTCCAAACTGGAGAAATATTTGGATTCCTTGGTGGCAATGGGGCAGGAAAAACAACCTCTCTCCGCATGATTTTAAATATTGCGACACCAGACTCGGGCAAAATTGAGTTTTTTGGGAAACCCATACAACCAGAACATTTACATAATATTAGTTTTTTACCCGAGGAGCGTGGCCTATACCGAAACATGACAGCCATCGACACGCTCGTTTACTTCGGTCGACTCAAAGGCCTAACGCGCAATGACGCACTGCAACGCGCCAAAAGCATACTGAATCGCTTCGGCCTCTCAGCGGAGAGTCAGAAAAAACTCACTGAGTTTTCAAAAGGAATGGCTCAAAAAGTTCAAATCGGTATCGCTCTGATTAACGAGCCCAAACTTCTTATTCTTGATGAACCTTTTTCCGGGTTAGACCCAATCAACCAGACCGTTTTAGAAGACGAAATTCTTTGTGCCGCACAAAACGGCACCACAGTTTTATTCTCAACCCATATTATGCAACACGCCGAGCGCCTCAGTCAGCGCATCCTGATTCTAAAACAGGGTGAAACACGCTTCCACGGCACCGTGGCGGAAGCATTGCGGAGCGTTGGCAATACAGTAATGCTCACTACAACGGCCAATCCAACATCAATCCCCGGCATCACACGCGCAGAATGTGTCTCGCAGGATTCATCAGGCTGGAATCGCTGGGCAGTTACACTAGGGCCAGAGCAGAGTCCGTCAGATCTACTGCTGTACTGCACGCAAAACGCACTTCCACTCACAGCATTTGAGCAGCCGCGTCCTACGCTTCATGACGCTTTTATCCACATTGCGGGCAATGCCGCATCACCTGTCAGCAAGGCGGCTTAACATGTTTTCTTCCTCATCATTCCGCCATATCTGGCTCATCGCCCTACGCGACTTCCGACAAACTCTCAGCACTAAAAGCTTTTGGCTTACGGTTGTACTCCTACCCCTCGTGCCTCTGCTAATCGGGAAAATCACGCCCGGCCTGATCAACGACCGGGAGCATGAGAGCATCATCATTCTGGACCAAAACAACCAGATAGCCCCTCAATTATCGGCCGATCTCAAAAAGTATGACCCCACCAATGTCACTATCCCTGCCCCACCCAACATTGCTCATGCTCAACCAGACCAGCTCAACACAGTAGTGGCCCAGTTTTTGGCCCAGAAAAAAGGCCCATCGGCACAAACGTTTCAGGGCTATATCATCGCCATACCAAATTCTTTTCCCCAGACGGCGCAGGTGCATGTCTGGTCCAGCCACTCCCCGGGCACCACTCTGGCTGTCATTAAAAAAACTCTGTCCCATTATATGCGAACGCACGGCATGGTTGCCGCGGGCCTAACGGATGACGTTGCAAATCACATTAATGACCTTGCGCCGGATGTCGATTTACACACACCCCCACATGGCTTTTCACCTGCTGCGCTCATACGCATCGGGCCAACATGCCTGTCTTACCTGCTATTAATTTCAGCAGTCTTTTCCATTCAGTGGCTTTTACAGGCACTTGTTGAGGAACGCTCAGGCAAACTACTCGAAACCCTTTTGGCATGCGTTACGCCAACCGAAATCATGCTGGGAAAACTGCTAGCTACTCTCATGTCACTGTGCCTGCTTGTAGGCTCATGGACAGGCGCGGCTATTGCATTCCTCTTGCATTTTGCCCCGCAGTTCGGCCTTCCATCAGAGACAATTCTTAATTCACTTCTTACCCCCCGCGTACTCATTGGTGCGCCATTCTTCATGCTGACCGGTTCGTCTCTTGTGGCAATGCTGACACTCGCTATCAGCGTGCGCTGCGAAACAATGCGGGAGGCGCAGGGCATGTTGGCGCCGCTTCTCGTTCTGCTCATATTGCCTGTGCAAACTCTACTGCAAATGAGCATCGCAGGGGCCGCGACACAAACAATCAGCGAAGCGCAATGGGTGCCGCTCTGGACGCCCTTCCTTGATCTCGCTCAGATCAATTCTGCACCTCTATGGCAGCTCTTGGTCCAAGGCGCGGAAATGCTGCTGACCTGCGCCATCCTTATCCCGCTTCTTAAGCGCCTTTTCGAGCACTCTATTCTGGATCACTCTTCAGCATCTGGCTGGAAAGAGATGAGCAAAACGATTTTGAAAATCATTAAGAAACAAAACGCTTAAAAAATACTGTGGCGGGGTAGGTCATTACCCCGCCACGCCTCCAGTTAACGTCACAGCTGCACAAGCAACATTTCGTCAGCGAAGCACTTCTGCACTATCGTGCAATCGAGCCCTCAAAGACGCGGCCTCCTGCCCTCGCCCGTCGCGCATTGCAGAGCTCGCTGCGAGGGCAAGTGCCTCACGCATACTTACATAGTCACGCGCGTCACGCCTTTGCCCAACGACAACCAGAGCCAATTTTAAAGCCTCACCAGCCTGCCCTGACAGCAAAGCTTGACGCGCTTTTAACTCTGTACAATCCGCTGACGGCAACGCGCTTTCAGCGCCTTTGCACGAAGAAATGACTGCTTCAGACAATGTCGCACCGTCTCTTAGGTCAAATGCTGCACGACCTATCAGGTAAGCAGCCTGCGTACGATCGGCTGATGATACCTCCGCTTGGGCCTCTCGGGCCTGACGCAAAGCGTTTGAAGGTAAGTTTTGCCTCAAGAAGGCTGCAGAGCGGATCAGTTTTAAATCTCCCACCTCAGGTTCCCCACGCAAAGACAATGCAGCTTGCACACGGTCCAATGTTTTTTGCACATCGTTCGTATGCTGCTGTTCAAGCTGAGCCGTCGCCAGATTAAAACCCGCATCATGCAGCGCCTGAGCATCATCCCGCAGGAGCGCACGCTCGAAAGCGCGCTTGTATTGTCGCTCAGCTTCCTCAGGGTGCCCCAACTCAAATGCACTGCGCCCCGTCGCCATGGAGGACTGGTACGCCTCGTCCGGCTTAGAGCGCTCTACTGAGTGAGCGGAACAACCCGCCAAACACATTAATGCTGTCAGCATCCAATATTTCATGGGCGGACCACCTTTGCTGGCAGGCGATCAGACGCGTTGCTCTCCGTACCATGCCCGCCCAGTATCCACAGGCCACGCAATTGATCCATTAATTTACGCAGTGAATCTGCCGTGGCCTGAGCTTGAACAATCATTCCCGGCAGCTCTGCCGTCGCATCGTTGGCATGCCCTATCGTCTGGCGGATTTGCGGCATCGCTTTACGCAGCTCATTCGTCGTTGAACGCGCATTCGCTAACGTGTGCTGGGCTTGGTCCATAACGCCGCTAAGCTTGCCTTCAATGGGCTTCATATTGCTCAGCAACACATGCACGTCGTCTAAAGTCTGGTTAACATGATTGAGCGTGTCGTCCTTAGCAATCAGCCCGCCGACACTTCCTTTACCCGCACGCAAATCCAGCAACATGCCGTCAACCTGTGCTGTAATGTCCTGCACATTATGCAGCGCAGGAACGAGTTGCGCCCTTAATTCCGTGACTGTCTGCGCGACGACATCCGCCGGATTTGGCTCTACTCCTGCATTCAGCACAGCAAAGCCCCAATCCAAATCCTCCCCCTTGCCACGGGTAATCGCAATGTAGCTCGCACCGGCAACGACAAAACGATGCCGAATAATGGCTTGGCTATCTTGGCGGATAAACGCTGCAAATTGCGGCTCAATCTCACCTTCAGCGTACATGCGGCCTGTCGTATTCATATCGACACGACGTATCTCACCCGCCCGCACGCCCATCACTTCGATATCATTTCCTACAGCCAAACCAGCGACACCGTTTTCCGGCAAAACGAAATGAATAGTTTTTTCAGGCGTTAGCCACTGCTTCAAAACCCCTGCTTCCGCCATAGCAATGACAAAAACTGCCACGGATATAAAAACCAGCAATCCAACCCACTCATCCGCGTAGCGGTTGCGGTAGAGGAGCTTCACACTGCTATTATGGCGTCGGCGGAACATCACGCACCTCGCTTCAAAAACAAACCATCATCGTGCAAACGCCAACGGGACGTCGCATCGATCCGCCCCGCTGCTGCGGGGAACGTCCCGCGGGTAATCCATAGCCCCGCTGCTCCGCGGTCGCGCGCCTCTGTCAAAGACGCCAAGAAGGCCTGCAATAGCGGCATTGGTACATCGTCCAAGGGGTTTTCTAACAGTAACAACGCAGGATCCCCCAAAAAGGCGCGAACACAATCGGCTCTGTAACGGTCTAATAAAGATAATTTGGAGGGTATGCTCACAGGTAGCCCCGGCAACCCAAAACGTACCCCGAGTTCGATGGCCCGTTGTGCAAGTTTTTCTGTCGGTACACGCGTATGGTGCATATGCGGCCACAAGATGTTCAAATCCGTGCCGTACAGATCAACCCAACCACCATTAACAACCGTGCGCCCAACACGGCCACGCAATGCCGCTCGCCGTCGGTCATCAAGATCCTGCCACGCCATGCCCATGCAGCGCACCTGACCAGCAGTGAGAGGTAATAGGCCAACGCATAAATCCGCAAACAAAGCCGCTTGCTGCGGGTCAGGACATTCCACCAAAACCAGATCACCGGGGTTTAAGCGCAAATTGTACCGCACCGCCGCAAGTCCCCCATCTTCGAAGCGCGGACGTGCATCCAGCAGCTCCAAAACGGCCTCCAGCGCGACGAGGTTACGTTCATTTTGTTCAGTCGGCGGGCGCTCTACGGCATTGCGGCTCATATCACCCTACCAACACGGTAAATAATACGTTGATGCCCATAACAGCCAACATTCCGCGCGCAAAACCGCGCGGCAGCAATGACGCTAAATCATCATCGGCCGTTGCATCCATTCCCGTTAGGCAAGATGTAATGCCAATGGCAAAGCCACTTATGATTAAACGCCCCGGTATTGATATATAATCAACGGCATGCACAGAGCTGACCACTTGGTCAAAAAACGTCCAAACCGGCATGCTCAACACGCCTTCCACACGGCAGACAATATAGCCAAAGAGAAGCGCAGTAATGCTAAAGACCATACCCAGCGTAAACCCGCTCACCATCATGGCCAGACTGCGCGGAAGTATAAAAACGAGGAACGGGTCGACCCCCATCCCGGTCAGTACCCTCATCTCGCCGCCAATCGTCAACGTACCAAGCTCTGTCAGGGTCAACATACCCGAGCGGCCCAATAAGATGACGCCAACCAATACCGGAGCAATTTCCCGTACCAAAACCGTGGACAGAATAGACCCCGTAAGCTGGGCTATACCCGCAAATCCCAGCCAGTAAACGGCCTGCGCAACAATTCCGAACCCTGTAAGCGCCGCAGTAACAAACACGCTGACCAAAGCACCCTTTGTGGCCTGTTTGAGTGTTTTCCAAAACTCAATACGAACTGTACGGCGCCATGAGGATGGGATGAGCGCCTCACGCAGCACACCCCACCCCGTACCAAAAGCCATAAGCGTAAAACGCCCCTGCGCGCGAGAAAATCGTCCGGCCCCTGCAAGCACTGTGCGAAACATGTTCATTCTCGTCGGCCTGCAAGCGTAAAGCTTCTGACTGCGCCCCGCCCGGGTACGAAGAACATCCCCCTCGGCCTGAACAAGAACTGCTCCCTCAGAACTACATAAGCATCTTCTGATACCTGGATCGTTCCTGCATCTGGCGCGGTCAATGCCAATCGTTCAGCCGCTACAACGGCCTGCCCCCAGAAATGCAATATGGATGGTTTCTGGCCGAGCATAGTTGCCGCGACAGGCCCCATATCCAATCCAATGCGGAAGACAGGGTCCATATCCGCCTGTGCCAAGCGTATGTAACAGGCTTCACGAACTTGAATGGCAGCAACAGCGAGGCGCGTGGCAGCCTCCGCATCAGGCTCCTGCTTACACCCTCCGATCAGAATAATGCGATTACTCACAGCCTGCACGGAGAAAAGCCCTGTCTCCCGTGCAATACGCTGTATTGTGGCACTGATCTCGGTAACAAGTGTTATGCTTCTTTCTGCCATGGAACGATCAGCGGCAAATGTCTCTGCAAACGAAATCACTGCAACAGGAACCGCAGGGTAAACACCGTTCCCTACCGGGCAGCCACTTTCAGGCGGCGCAAGGATAAAGCCCTCATCGAAGCGCGTTTGCAGTTTATGTACGTCTTTCATCGGCATAGAAGGCCCCTCATTGGCCTCTACTTCTGTTGCCTGTGCAAAGCGCAAGCCAGTGATAGCCGCTACGACTGCGATAATATGTTCTGCTCCGTGCGCGCGTTGGGCATTTTCCAACATGACGCACCCAACAACATGCCCATTCGCTATGATAGGATAAACGTGCAAAGTGGCTGTACCGAATGGACGCATGAACAAGCGATGAAAATTCCGCGTTTTGTCATTGCGGCTTGCATCATCTTCGGCCAGTTCATGCCCTTCCAAAACCAGCGCAAAGAAATCCTCGTGCTCGGATCTGGTGAGCGCAAAGCCCGCACCATGCACGTCATGATCCACTTCAAAGACATCTTCGGAAATTAGACGTTCGCCACCGGATAAAAACCGCCAGACACTCGTGCGGCTGGCGGAAGTTCTTTGCGCCAAAATTTCAGTCAAAGCCGGAACATCATGCGTAATCGAAAAGAGATCAGGCGTCCTTGCCAACCCCAGTAAAGCCGCATTCTCCGACCGCACACGATTGCGCGCTTTCTCTAGGGATGCCCTTATGCTTTCAAGCCGCCGCCCCTGCCACACAACCCCCGAGGCGAGCAAAAGCGCCAAAGCAATAACCACCAGAGAAAACACCAAATTTCGCGTGCGTGCACTTTGGGCAAAATCGGAAAAATCATTTTCTGGTGCATTGAGCAACAAGACCCAGTCACGATGCACCATAGGCAGGGCTGAAGCGATCGTGACGTAATTTTTATTTCTGGCCCTAACCAGCCCTGCGCCTGAACCGTTGATGCGGTAAACATTTAAAGCCCGCGTAAAAACAGGTTGCGTCACCGGATCCAGTACGAGATGCGAGGGGTCGAAACCCTCCTTCTGTGAGAGCGCCGCAACGTTGTGACCCGCGATAACATGGCCTTGAAGATCAACGATAACGGCCTGACCACTTTTTCCGACTTGAAGCGAGTTCAAAAATTCAGTCAGTCGATTCAGCGAAATATTAATAGCGAAGACATTTCTATGCCCGTCACTTGTCGTGAACGGGATAGACGCTGTGATAATGAATTTATGTGTCGCCAGATATGCGTACGGATCCGTCCAGTATAAATGACGATCAGGTTTCGCTATTGCCCCGACGAACCATGGGCGCGTTCTGAACTCTCCCCTATCCCCGGAATCAGAGCCCGTCCCCAACCAGTTCCCGGCTTGATCAACATAGGTATGTCGGTAGACGCGTTGGCCGTTTTCGACTTCCAAATGCGTTTGGTCGTAGGCGTTTTTATGGCGTATCACCATCCAAAATTCGCCCTTGTCATTGGCCAAATAGAAACTATCGACCTGCGGCAAATGCGCCAGCATTGAACGCCCGTACAACATGAATGTATCGGGCGAGCTTGCATCAATCGGTATATCAAACATGTCAGGCGCTATGCTCGCGCTGTCCGAGGCAGGCGCCAGATAATGCTCGACTTCTTCCGTTACGTAGCGCTGCTGACTTCGCAGCAAGTCACGCGAAAGCGAAATAACGCCGCCACGCATTGTTTGGTAATTGTGTAAGCTAATTCCTATAATGCCGCCAATAACGAGTAGAACTCCAAATACTGGCCCTATGAATTGAAAAAACCTTTTACGGTTTTTCGCCGGATTACGGGTTGGATCTATAATCTCGGACGACGGCATATGAGGAATCACTCTCTCCACGATCTATACAGTATTAACGCACAATACCCTTCCGGGGTGCACCAATATTCTGCACCAAACATCGGCACATGTTTGCCTACAACATATCTTAACTTGCCCGGCATACGAAGCATCCGCTACCTCTTTAAGCATGACTAGCTTTCTCCCAGACCGCGCGGTCCTCTCCTTCACAGGCCAAGACCGCACTACCTTTCTGCAAGGCTTGGTAAGCAACGACGTAACCCTTGCTACCGAAGGCCGCGCTGTGTGGAATGCCGTTTTGACGCCACAAGGGCGCTGGCTCAGCGAATTTTTCCTCTATGAGCATACCGATCACAACGGCAGTGTGCAGTTGCTCATGGAATGCCCGGCCGATCATGCGGAAATGCTCCAAAAGCGCCTTTCGCGCTTTCGCCTCAGGGCAGATGTGCAAATCACCATTACAGATTTGCGCGTCATAACTGGACCGGCAGGCAGCACCCCTCCTGCTGCCAGCATCAGCGCCCCCGATCCCCGCACAGAGAATGCCGGCTGGCGCGCACTTATTCCCCACGACATGACCGCCACAGGCGAAACGCCCGAAGCCTACAAACTGCGGCGCCTCGCGCTAGGCCTCCCAGATTGGCAAGATTTTGAAGCAGAAAAAACGCTCGCACTCGAAGCAAATATGGATCTGCTCAACGGCGTTTCGTTCACAAAAGGCTGCTACATGGGGCAAGAGCTTACAGCCCGCACCCATTACCGTGCAGTCCTTAAGCGTCGTATCCTTCCCATCCATGCCCCTGAAGGCGCTTTTAACGACGGCGCCACGATCATGCTGGGTGGCAAAGAGGTCGGAGAACTAAGGTCACATCATGGCACGACGGGCTTAGCCATTTTGCGCCGTGAAGCGTGGACTAGCGACGCGCTGACCTTGAATGACCAACCCGTCAAGGTCATCTGGCCTGATTGGTTCCCGGCTGATCTTCGTCCCACATCCACGCCGGAGGAGACACCCGCGCCATGACCTACTCCGCCCCCCCGCCCGAAAAAATCAAAGCGCTCTGCAATACTATCCGCTTTGATCAAAACGGGCTCATTTCCGCCATAGCACAAGCACCCAACGGCGACATTTTGATGCTGGCATGGATGAACGAAGACGCGGTGGCTGAAACACTCGCTACTGGCAAAGTATGCTACTGGTCACGCAGTCGGCAAAAGCTCTGGCGCAAAGGCGAAACATCAGGGCAGCAGCAAAAACTAATTGAGGCGCGCCTCGATTGCGACCGAGACGCTATTCTCCTGATTGTTGAGCAAACCGGTGTTGCCTGCCACACAGGGCGGCGCAGTTGCTTTTACCACCGCGTAACACCCGATGGACTAGAAGACACAACATCCCCGGAAGTCTCTCCCGAGGTTTTGTACGGAGCAAAAACCTGATTACATATCAGGTGAAAAGCCTTGCCCTCCCACGAGGGCTACAATGCCAATAATCACAACGTAACAAGCGTATTCCAAGCCAATGCTAACCTTGAGGCGCCTCAAAGCATGCGCCTCTTTATCCCCCGCCAATCCACGCTGCAAATATGGCGTCAAAACAAAATGATTACATGCCGCCAACACGAGCATGAGCGCAAAAAATATAACCTTTAAATATATTAATAAGACATAAGCACTCGGGTGAATGTAATTTTTCAAATTCGTACCAATTAAGAAATACGAATTAATTAAACCTGTAGCAGTTAATAATGTAACGATAATATAGCCTGTGAATGAAAACTTCTTGAGGATGCTTTCAATGACAGATGCATCTTTCCTTTTTAGCAAAAACCAATACAGCGCTGCTAGTGAACCGCCCCATACCGATGCGGCTAGAATATGCACAACATCCGCCACAAGATGGAGCCAGCCTAAGCCAAAGTCATTTGACGCAGCATGGCCAAACCAAACCAGCGTCATCAACGACAAGCCCGCCAGACAGGCACTTGCGAACCAGCTAACCTTAGATTCTGGAAGGCGCAAAATTAAAAACAGGATACTTAGAACGGACAACAACCTAATGGTGAATAATATATCGTAGTCACCCTGTTGCAAAAATTCTATTATTTTAGAAAAAGACAATTCAACAAACGGTATATCTTCCATACTCATGGTAAGAAAAATAACTTGCGATACTGAAAAAACCAAAGAGAACCAGCATATTATTGAGAATATACACTTAATATGCGGAAATGAGATTTTATCTTTTATTTCATCGAAATACGTGGATAGAAAAAAAGATACCCCAAAACAAAGAGAAAGAGCCATATAAAGACTGGCTCTTATCCCTAAATCTACCCACACTGGCACTGATATTACTGCACAGTAAACATGTAAGTACCTTTGACAGTATGCGTATCAACAGACACGGCACGGTACTCTACAACGTATTTTCCCGCGTCCAACGCTTCTGCCGGCACAGCGACAAGGGACTTGCCATCGGCTGAAACACTGCTCTTAACTGTGACGTCCTGCGGTGTCGGCATATCCATACCCGGCATAGACACCATTTTCAGCATAACCCGTGAGAAAGCTGGTACTAACTTCTCAGAGAAATTAAGCGTGATCTGCGCTGGCGCAGTTCCACTAGCATTAATTGCAGGCGTTTCCGTCAAGAGTTTTGCATGTGCTTGCACAGAAGGGGCAGCACTCAAAGCCACGAATGACGCCGCAAGAATTGCGATTTTCGTCCGCATCGTATTTTCTCCATCTTTCACACACACACCCACCCTGCCATACGGCAGGAGTAGGATGCTCTGTTCAACCCAAAAACATTAATCTGTATTTTAAACTTCGCTAGCGGATAGCATCTGGGACCATTGACCAACTGGGCACAAGAAAACTTGCCGGGCATGAGTTCTGGTCAAAAGGAGAAGACATAAAAGCCTCACTCTGCGGAAAGCTATCCAGCTTTTGAGGGTCTAACGTCATCCATATTTGACTAAGAACCGCCTGCCCGTCTGCTCGTTTGCTGCACTGGAACTGCAACCCACGCTCAGCAGTCACACCCGATAAGTGCTTGAACTGCGCCAGCAACTCGTCACGTTGGACACGGTAGCCCACATTATTTGCCAGATAGCGCCCAAAGGCAGATGCCTCAAAGCGCGAGCGAAGCGTCATTGCACTGACAAAAAAATCATCCGCCGGATACCCAAAGCATTGCACATGCTTAGTATACTCATGCGTCACTAACGGGTGCTCAAAATGAGGCATTACAGCCGACAAAGCCGCACTCGTCTCTGGGCGCAAGCTCAATGTCTGCTCTTGCCCACCGTCAAGAAGTCCGCAGCCTTGCATCCACCACTTCTGCACAGGCACCCCTTGAGCTTCAAGCGAGGTCGGCTCAGAAGCCCACAAACCATGAAGACCAATCAATGGCGTTTTCGGTTGGTCCGATGTGCAGCTGTGGCCTGGCTTGTCAGGCAAACAAAAACCAGGCTGCCACGTAAGCGCCAGAGTGTCATGGCGGAAGTCAGCATGGTGCGTTGGCGTGATGCCAGCCCCAGGCGGAACAAGATTTGTCTCGCTACAACCTGCGACTACGAAAAACACCGCAAGAAGGAAGTGCTTCATCCCAGAAGTCCCCGCGCATGATGTGCCATATGCGCTTCAATGACACTTTGTATAAACCAGTATGAATGATCATACGCGTCGTGCCGTCGTACCTGAAGCGCTTGCCCCGCCGCTTTAGCGGCATGCTCAAGAGCATCCGGCCTCAAAGCGCCAAGGAACTCATCTTGCAACCCTTGATCGACCAAAATCGTCGAAGAGTGCTTATGCCCATCTTCTAGCAGCAAGCATGGATCATATGCCCGCCAATTGCTCTGATCTTCCCCGAGATAAGCCGTGAAAGCCTTTCGCCCCCAATCAACAGCACTTGGCTGGCAAATTGGCGCAAGCGCGGAAACCGTTTTCCACCGATTAGGGTGAGACAAACCTTGGATTAAAGCTCCCATACCGCCCATTGAGTGGCCAATGATGCCTCTTCGCTTAGCGTCCAGCGGAAACAACTTTTCCGTTACACTGGGGAGCTCTTCCCCAATATAAGCTGCCATTCGATAATGCTGACTCCAAGGCTTTTGGGTCGCGTTAAGATAAAATCCAGCGCCCGTCCCCAAATCGTAGCTTGCCTCCTCACCTTCCACCCCCGCACCTCTCGGCGAGGTATCAGGGGCCACAAGCGCAATGCCATGTTCAGCAGCAAAACGGATTGCGTTTGATTTTATCAGGAAGGTTTCCTGATTACAGGTTAAGCCAGCCAAAGCGTAGATAACAGGCACAGTTTGGCCTTCCAAAGCCTCCTTTGGAAGGAAAATACCAAACTCCGCAGGCAGGCCTAGCACCTCAGAATGGTGACGCAGGAACCGGACTGAACCGCCACAGCAAGCGTGCTGTTTTACAGTTTCGACCTTGGGGTGATTACGCATAAAACCCGCCTCAGAACTCAACGACTGTACGGATGCTCTCACCACGCGTCATGAGATCGAAACCCTCGTTGATACGCTCAATGGGCAGTTTATGCGTGATGAGGCTGTCGATGTTGATGCGCCCTTCCATGTACCAATCAACAATCTTCGGCACATCGGTCCGGCCACGCGCACCACCGAAAGCGGAACCTATCCACCGACGCCCGGTCACAAGCTGGAATGGCCGGGTGCTGATTTCCTGCCCCGCACCTGCAACGCCGATAACACATGACACGCCCCAACCACGATGAGCACACTCCAGAGCCTGACGCATCAATGTCACGTTACCAACGCACTCAAAGGTGTAATCTGCGCCGCCCCCTGTCAGCTCAATAATATGCCCAACAAGGTCACCATTAGGGCCAAGATCTTTGGGGTTTACAAAATCCGTCAAACCAAATTGGCGCGCCATTTCAGCACGCTCAGGGTTGAGGTCCACACCGATGATGCGCCCAGCGCCGACCATCTTGGCGCCCTGAATAACATTAAGGCCGATACCGCCCAGACCGAAAACCACTACGGTAGAGCCAGCCTCAACCTTCGCCGTAAACAATACGGCACCAATACCCGTCGTTACCCCGCAGCCAATATAGCAAACCTTGTCGAAAGGTGCGTCAGACCGGATTTTAGCCAAAGCAATTTCGGGTAAAACTGTGTAATTCGCAAAAGTTGAACAGCCCATATAATGCAAAACAGGCTGCCCCCGATACGAGAAACGGGACGTCCCATCAGGCATCAGCCCCTTACCCTGCGTTCCACGGATGGAGGTGCAGAGATTTGTTTTCTGGGACAGGCAGGATTTACACTCACGACATTCAGGCGTGTAGAGTGGAATGACATGGTCGCCCGGCTTCAAATGTTTGACACCAGCGCCGACCTCCCGAACAATTCCAGCGCCTTCATGGCCCAAAATTGCAGGGAACAAACCCTCAGGGTCTTGCCCTGAAAGGGTGTATTTGTCGGTGTGACACAGCCCTGTTGCCTTAATCTCTACAAGGACCTCACCATCACGAGGTCCTTGTAGCTGAACTGTATCAACTTCAAGAGGTTGTCCCGCTTTCAAAGCGATTGCTGCAGTCACATCCATCGTCATATCGTCCTTCAACCGAAACGCTCAGCAAAACTTTGCTATTCGCCAAACCGTTCATTCTACCGATAACATACACACCATAACGCACTCTTCGATGAGAGGTCCCATGATCGTTCAACGTCGTTACGGGTTTATTCGGCTTTTTAAAGAAACACTCCCTACTATCGCCATCTTAGCATTATGGGACTTAGTCGTGGTCATTCTGTTCCAGATTTATCATCAGGACTGGATGGAACAACCCACGCTGCCCATTTCTCTTATGGGGTCAGCTTTGGCGCTCTTTTTGGGCATCCGCAACAACGCCGCCTATGCCCGCTGGTGGGAAGGCCGTACCCTGTGGGGCGCCATCACCAATAATTGCCGCTCCTTTGGCCGCGAAACAGCCTCTCTCCTTGGAGGGCGCCCTGACTTGGCACGCGCAATGGCGGCCTACCCTCACGTTTTACGCGCCGCCCTAAGGGGGGAACCCACAGGCGAAGACGTTCAGCGCCTTATGCCCGAAGAAATGAAAGAGCGCGTTTTCGCCTGCACAAACGGCCCCAACGCCCTGCTCTACATGATCGGGCTAGGCGTACGTGACGAGGTCATCAAACACAATATTGACGGTGCCGTTCACGGAACGGTGGACCGCATATTGTCCGATATTGCCAATGCACAAGGTGGTCTGGAGCGCATCCGCAATACGCCTCTTCCCGTGCAATATTCACTTTTACCCGAAATCGCGACGCATCTTTTCTGCATTGTGTTGCCATTATCCGCTGTGCAAACCCTCGGTTGGATTACACCCCTAGGCTCAAGCATTATCGGTTTGCTCTTCCAAATGCTGGACCGCAGCGGCCGGGACCTACAAGAGCCATTCAGTTCATCAGTACATGCCTTGCCAATGGCAACGATGGCCCGCACCATTGAACGCGACCTGCTACAACCCATTGGGGACAAGCCCGGCGCACCTTTTGCCGTAAAACATGGGGTCCAGCCTTAAAGCTCCCATCGAAAAACCGCGACAAAAGCCGCTTTTTCTGGTATGAGGTTATCCTATGAATACGTTCAAGACCCCCAGAAGGGCGGCATGACCGACGAGATGGCACGTGCCGCTGCCGTGAACACTGCTCGCCAGTCCGACCCGGAACAAGCCTCTGATCCCTTCCAGGAAGGCGACTCTATCGTTTACGCTGCTCATGGCGTCGGCCGTGTCGATAAAATCGGCACAGTCGAAGTCGCGGACACCGCAATCGAGATGATTCAGATTTCCTTTCCGGGAAATCAGATGACGCTCCGCATCCCGCTGGCAAAAGCCCGCAAGGCTGGCCTGCGCAAGATCGTGACGCGCGACATTGTCGAAAAAGCGATGACCGTCATCAAGGGTAAGCCGCATGTCAGCAAGGGCATGTGGGCACGCCGCGCCGTGGCCTATCAGGAAAAGATTAACTCAGGCGATTTGATCCAAATTGCCGAAGTACTCCGTGACCTGCGCCGCAACGTTGACAGCCTCGACGGAAGCTTTTCCGAGCGTAAGCTGTTTGAAGCTGCCCAAGAACGCTTCGTGGCAGAAGTCGCTGTTTTGGAAAACACAGACCCAGCAGCCGTTCTCGATAATCTAAACAAAACAATGAAGTCCGTTTAATTTTCTTTTGTGTCAAACACTTGAAAACGGACTGATTTACTCAAATTTCAACCGCTGTGTGGTTTTCGTGGCATCTCATTCAGAGGTGCTGCGTTGACTATAACAAGTCACAGCGGTTTCAACCCGTTTTAGATACCAACCACTTTGAAGGATAGGTGAGGAAACCATGCCCGCCCCTTACATAGACCGTTTCGCTGGCAAGAAAGTTCTTGTCACAGGTGCATCTCAGGGAATTGGTGAAGCAACGGCTCTCCGCTTCGCTGAAGAAGGCGCTCAAGTCGCCCTGAATGGCCGTAAAGAAGACAAGCTGATTGCCGTGCGCGATAAGCTGCCGAAGGTTGCCGGCGGTGACCACGCCATCGCAACAGGCGACATCTCCAAGGAAGCTGACGTCAAGCGCTTGATGAGCGAAAGCATCGAGAGCATGGGCGGCCTTGACGTACTGGTCTGTAATGCTGGCTACCAGATCGCATCCCCATCTGAAGACATCAAGCTGGAAGACTTTGAAGGCGTTTTGGCTGTCAACGTCACAGGCGTCATGCTTCCTTGCCGCGAAGCCATCAAATACTGGCTCGAAAACGGCATTCACGGCGTGATTATCGTGAACTCCTCTGTTCACCAAATCATTCCTAAGCCGCATTATCTCGGCTACTCTGCGTCCAAAGGCGCGGTGGACAACATCGTCCGCACGCTGGCCCTCGAATACGCAAGCCGCGGCATCCGCGTAAACGCCGTTGCGCCCGGCGCGATCGTAACGCCAATCAACATGTCCTGGATCAACGACCCAGAGCAGTACAAGAACGTCTCATCGCACATCCCGATGAAGCGCCCCGGTGAAAGCCGTGAAATTGCAGATGCAATCACCTTCTTGGCAGCCGAAGACAGCACATACATCACCGGACAAACTCTGTTCGTTGATGGTGGCCTGACCCTGTTCGGTGACTTTGAGAAGAACTGGTCTTCGTAAATCATGACTCATTCTCGCACGGCGCTTGTCGTAGAGGACGATTTCATTATTAGGCTCTGTCTAACAGAGTTTCTTGAGGGCGAGGGCTTCAGCGTTGCTGAAGCCTCCGGTCTCGAAGAGGTGGAGGCCATCTTAGACGGTGGCACCACTTTCGACGTTCTTATAACGGACTACTACCTGACCAATAGTACTGGCCCGGAAGTTGTCTCCGCCGCGAGAAAAAAACAGCCGTCCCTGCCTGTTATTTACATCAGCGGCAATGATGTTGCTCCAGACGGCACCTCACCACTTGCACGACACCTAACGAAACCTTACGCTTTAGAGGATGTTTTGAGCGCAATTGACGCTCTTACTATTTCCTCTTCTCGTTAGACGGTGTTGAATGACGCAAAGCAACTCTCCTGCGCCGCCTATTAATTACAGCACAACCTTAACGCATTGCAGAGACGCACTGCTCAAGAACGATGCTGCAAGCGCCTTAGAGCTGCTACAAACGCTCCCTGTAACGCCCGATACACTCTCAGAAAAGGCACACGCCCTTTTCCTCAATCGCGCTTATGTCGAAGCCGCCCGCTTCTTCATTGAGGCATCGCCCCCCTTTGGTCCGCACGCTATAGGGGTGTTCTTACCCAAGGCCGTCAAGCAAGGACGCCGCCCTGAGCTTCTATACCTCATTGATGCGGCCCTTAAAGAAACCCCAGACGATGTACGCCTTTTTGAGGCCAAAGCCACAGTCCTGATGGAACTCGGCCGTCTTAAAGAAGCAGAACTGCAAATACGCAGCAGCCTTGAGCGACGACCAAACAACGACAATACGCTCAATACTCTCGCAATGATCCTTTGTGAGTCAGGCCGCTTTGATGAGGCCATAGCCATTCTGAAAACGCTTCATCAGCGGGCGCCCGATCAATGGACCCCATTGTGCAACCTCGCGTGCACATTGACAAATATCGGCCGCCTTGATGAAGCCGCCAATCTCTACCGTGAAGCAATTATTTTAGCCCCACAAGAAGCTGCTTTGCGCCTCAACCATTCCATAACAATGCTCAAAGCAGGCCGTATGGCGCAGGGCTGGGCCGAGCACGAATGGCGTTTTGGTCTACCAGGGCACACCAGCCTCCCCCGTGAGCGCCTTTTGCCCAATATTACACCCTCGCTGGACCTCAAAGGCAAACGCGTCCTGATCACTCAGGAAGAAGGGCTGGGCGATACGCTCATGTATCTACGCTACCTCCCCGCACTGATACGCACCGGCGCGCTGGTACATGTCTGGGGCGCCCCCACGCTTACCGCGCTCACCGAACGCATCGAGGGTATCTCGGCAGTCCAAAGCGGAGGTAAAACCCCGGATTACGACTACCATTGCCCTTTTATCAGCTTGCCACGGGCTTTCTCTGCTACGCCCGATGCCATGGGCGCGCCAGTGCCTTACTTGACCGCGGACCCAGCCAAAAAGGCTTACTGGCTTAAAGCAGTCCACTCCGATCAAAAGTTGAAAGTCGGGCTCGTCTGGGCTGGGGGAGCTAGACCCGAAAACTCCACATCCTACATGCTGGACCGTAAACGCTCCATGCCTTTAAAGGCACTCAACCCCCTCGCCTCTCTGGAGGGGCTTTCCTTCTATTCCCTGCAAAAAGACAGCCCCGCTGAGCAATTGCCAGATTTTTCAGGCCCTATTACCAATTATATGCCGCAATGCCTCGACATGGATGACACAGCCGCGCTCGTTTCGGCGCTGGACGTCATCGTTACGGTTGATACATCAATGGTTCATTTAGCAGGCGCTCTCGGCAAGCCTGTCATTATGATGGACAGGACGACTAATTGCTGGCGCTGGTTGCAAGACCGCGAAGACAGCCCCTGGTATCCGGCGATGCGTATCGTACGACAAACACGCTTCCAAGAATGGGGAGATGTCGTAGAACGCGTTGCACAACTCTTAAAACGCGCCCAATCCGAGGGAGCCTCGAGTATTTCTGCGGCAAAATGACCTGCAGGGCGTGGATACACAGTACCCTTTTGCAGCTTTTAGCTCGGTACTGCTCTCCCCTTACTACGGTCATTCTTCAATTCAAAAATTGATGGAAGGGAGCGGAGAAACTCAAAGTGCGCACGTAAAATCAGGTATTTTCACGCCGCGCGAAACCACCTGACATGACGACGCTTTTATAAAACATTCTTAGTTTTCTCCTGCACCCTTGCAGGCCCGGCCAGCGGAGACCCCCATGCGCATTCTCATCACAGGTGGAACGGGTTTGATTGGCCGCTCACTAACAGCACAATGGCTGCATCAAAGACATGATATCACTATCCTGAGCCGCACGCCTGAACGGGTTGCACAAATCTGCCCCGGCGCAAAAGGCACAGCGGATCTTAATAGCCTGCATAAAAGTACTCCCGGCTTCGACGCCGTGGTCAATCTCGCAGGGGCCCCAATAGCAGACCGCCCATGGACACAAAAACGGCGCTCCATCCTTTGGAAAAGCCGGATCAGCCTGACAGAAAAAATCGTTAGCTTCATGGGGCAACAAGATCACAAGCCAGCATTACTTTTATCGTCATCTGCTGTGGGTTGGTACGGTGACCAACGCGATGACCTTATCACTGAAAGCAGTCCTGCACGCGATACTGACTTCGGAAGTACGTTGTGCCAAGCATGGGAAAATGCTGCGTTACGCGCGCAGGATTTTAACACCCGGGTAGCTATAGTCAGAACCGCCCCCGTGCTCTCCGCGCATGGCGGCATGTTGCAGCGTATGTGCCCGGCTTTCCGCCTCGGGCTAGGCGGTCGTATCGGCAGCGGGCACCAGTGGATGCCTTGGATTCACCTGCAAGACATTGTCCAAATTTATGACACGTTGCTGCACAACAATGCCTGCCACGGCCCCTACAACGCAGTTGCGCCACAACTGATACGAAATACCGAATTTACGCAGGCGCTGGCCAATACGCTCCACCGCCCCGCAAAATTCGTAATACCTGCGGCACTCCTCAAACTTGCGCTCGGAGAGATGTCGAGCATGATGCTGAACAGCCAAAGAATTCAGCCGGAGAAGCTTGAACAAATCGGCTATAACTGGGCATACCCGGACATTGAATCCGCCATGCGTGAATGCCTAGGAAAGCACTGAAAGACGTCACTCAGCTTCGGGTATGTTTATAGCGGTCTACGCAACCACCGTTGCAAGAATGGTCGTATTCTTAGGAATTTTACGTAGCCGTATTCGAGCATACCCAAGATCGTTTTGTTTTTTGCCAATAGTCCAAGCCACCGCAAGGCTGGGATCTCGCGCCACATAGCAGCAAACGCAGCTGCACCGGAATAAAGCGTTTCCCCCTTTTGCGCGTGCAAACGACGCAGCATGAGGGAACGTTCAAGCGGGCAAGAGGCGCCTGCTTCGGTCAGGTCAATGAACCTGATACGCTGACGCTTATCCAACCGTTTCATCAGAGCAATTTCGCGCAGGCACAATGGGCAGCCGCCATCATACCACAATGTCAAACGTCCATTTTGCTCCATTTTTTCAGCCCTTGCTTTTATTAGCGCCTAACGGAAAACGTTTTAGTCTTTCAACAAGTTTAAGCCTTTTTACATCGGGATTTAGTCGGAGCTTTCAGTCAGTCAAAAGACGGCATAACAGACGGCATCTTAGGCTTCCGCGCTTTGACGACCAAGGTATCCAATGCTGAAAGAAAGCGGGAACGATCGTTCTTAGCGAAACTACTCGCCCCTGGTGTTATCATCCCGGCTGAACGCAAGTCCGTCATTAAATTACGCATTGCCAACGCCATGCCGATTGCGTCGCTGTCCAAAATTCTTCCTTTAGGCTCCAGCACGTAAGCACCTTTTTCTACGCAACGTGCGGCCAGTGGAATATCCGCTGTAATGACGATATCCCGACTTTCTGCACGCTCCGCGATCCAATCATCAGCAACGTCAGGCCCCGCATCGACCACAATACGCTCAATGATGGGGGAGGACGGCAAAGCAATCATTCGGTTCGCTACAACGAATACGTGCACATTGTAGCGCCCTGCCACACGATACACCTCGTCTTTGACAGGGCAGGCATCAGAATCAATAAAAATACGAGTCATTCCCGCAAACTGACTCAGGAACACCAGAAGCGCAAACCAAACATGCACTGCCTCCCCTCATACATAAGAGGAGGCATATGTGACATTACTCTTGGATAAGGCGCCACATCAGCATACTCAGCCTCAATAATCATACCCGTAAGACAAACCAACGCTTGAGCCCGGATCGTTTTCAGGGGTTGTGAAGCCTGTCACCTGCCCACCTGTACCAACGGTCGTGTTCAGCTTAAGACGTTTGGTCAGGTCGACTTGGACTTGTGCTTGTGTCCCGGTGCCAGACATCGCCTGCTTGGCGCCCACATAAACACCTTTCATGACGTATTTACCTGCCTCAACGCTGGTACCGCCATTATTGACCCCACCACCACCACCAATAGCGAGGCGATCCAACCCAAGCGCATTACGCACCTTAGACATCGGGTCAAAGGAAGAGCCGCCCGCCAGCTGCGCAACAGCCGCACCAAGCTCAGCCAGCTGCATGGTTGATAGCGAATGTGAATCCGTACCGAACAGCAAAATAGCCAAGACTTCATCGCGCGGCTGATGCGGTACGGATGTGAAATCCAATTTCGGCGCGCTCGCGTAGCCCGTTACGAGCAGAGAAGCGAGCGTACCTTTCGCATTGCGATCAGCCCGAAAATCAAGCGTGGGGTCCAAACGGTGGTTAACGCCCGCGCCGTTGAAACCAACGCGTCCATGCGTGAAGTTTAGGTTGATGCCAGCAAGGTTGAAGTTACCGCGCCGCAAATCAAATCCACCCGTCACAATCGGCGCAGTACTAACACCGCCAACATGAAGGTTACCTGCCATTTCAGCATCAAGCCCATGGCCGCGCACCAAGAAACGACCCGGCGAGTTAACATTGATGTTTAAACCTATCGACAGAGCACTCGTTGGTGCCGCTGCTTTTTGTCCGGGACGAATAACATTCAACTGCGGAACCGATGCAGGCAGTGAATCTGGAATATTCACAAGGACAGACGGCAGCCCCACTTGGCCATCCACATCGATATGGGATGCGGCATGCCCATGAATCCTTAAATCGGTATTGATAGTCGCCGTAATCAAATCACTCGCTATTGGCGTCGCATTTTGCGATACAATCGCTATATCCATTGGCAGCTCAGGCTGAAACACCCCAACATTGCCATCAATAGCGATTGTGCCTTGCCCGGCATGCGCCAGAATATGCTGGATATGCAGCGCATCCCCTGAAGCCAGAACCGTGCCATTAATGGCCGTAAGGCTCACACCTTGAGCATAGCTATTAAAGCTGACGTTTTGTACTTGAACACTACCACTGGCGCGAGGCTGCTTGGCCGTTCCTGCAATATGCATATCCAAAACGACATGCCCTTGAGTTTCCATCCCCTGTGCACCGAGGACTGCATTCGCCACGTCCAGATCAACATGACCTTTGGTCGCCAATGCGAGCGCCCCTTGAGGCGAAAGGGGTACCGTACCATTCGCGCTTAGATTGATTTTCGGCCCTGCCTCAAACAAAGCGTCAAGCCGCGCAACTTTTCCTGCAAGCGCAACATTTGTGCGTAGGTTTGCCGCTGGCAGTGACGCTGCCGGCCCCGTACTCAAATGCAAGCCCTGCGCTGTCAGAGCCACCGTCCCTCCGGGCTCAGCCATAGTTCCAGTCAAATGTGCACGGGCAGCAATAACACCACTCGCCTTTAAGTCGGGCGCAAAAGGGCGCGCCAGTGCAGGCGTCAAATGGTCAATCGTAGCATCCAATGCCAAGCGTGGTTTTACATCGCCGCGCACATCAATGGTAGCGGGAGCCACGCCCGTTGGCGCAACCGTCATGCGGAAGTGATCCACACCCATGCGCTCACCGAAGCGAATAAGAGATGACCCGGACACAACCAGCCGTTCCCCCTTCGCAAGGGCCTCCAAACGCGAAAGCTGAAGTGTTTTTTCCGGGACATTCACCCGCGCAACAGTATTGAGGGAGGCCGGTGCCCCCATGACATTTTGGAAAGCCCCGGACGCTACAATATCAAGCGCCGTTTGTGGGCCTTTCACGCTCGCCTTTAATCCTCCGGTCATGTCCCCTGATGCTTGATGCACCCGCAAACCTGCCAGATTGATGTCCAGATTAGGAATGGGTGTTCCCGTCGGGTCATCAACAAACCCTTTAAGGGTCAGATTTTTCACTGACGCCTGAGGAGCCGCTAACGTACTCTCCAGCCCCAATGTCACGCGGGGGGGCGCATTCGCGGTTTCCGTTGTATGTAACGCCAACATAAGGCGCCCGCTAATTTTTTGCCCCGAAATACGGCGAAAATCCGCCAGATTACGAATAGCTAGATCAAGGTCCCCTAAAGGAATTTTAGCGCCCGCAGGCAAACGCAAAGCGCCCTTCCCGCTCAGGCTATTCCAATCCAATTGCGCCAAATTGACAAAAAACGTTCCGGCATCATCCCGCCTGAGCTGCGTGTCCAATGCAAAGGGTGCTCGGTCCAGCTCTCCATGACCAAGGATCCGCCCCTCTGGATGCGAGGGCAGATGCCGGGCATCAACATCAAGCGTTACCGGCCCGGCAGGTACGTCATTAGCACCGATATTGCCCTTTAAGCCTGCTTTTAAGGCCAAATCCTGCATGGGGCCGTCAAGTTGCGCCACAAGCTCTGTCTGGCCATGAAGCGCGGGAACGGCTTTCGCCAAATCGGTTAATTTAAGCGCCAGCTGCGCGCTCACAGTCTTTGCCTGATCAGCCGCTAAACTTCCATTCGCAGAGAGGTGCAGCGCCTGTCCATCTACACCGACCTGATGCAAGACAACGCCCCTCGCCGCAGATTGGCTAACGTCAAAAGAGAAACGCCCGTCTCTGCCGATCAGGTTAACGGCTTGCGGTTGCCCAGCAACGATACTTAACAGACCTTGGCCTTTTAAGGTCAGGTCATCCTGCTCTGCTTTTGGCAAAGCCACGTCCGCATCCAAAGAAGCCTTGCCAGACAGATCAACGTTACCGATCCGAGCCAGAGGCGCCAGATTGGGCAGAGTTACAGCGATATGTGCCTTCACAGCCGGGCTCAGAGTCGCGTTCAAACCGACCGTAAACAGTTGATGCGTCACACTAACATCGACAGGTCGGGACGGCGCAAAAGGATGTGCCACAACGTCCAAGTCAAGCGGTGCGCTGGCCAATATCTGTGGATCAGGTGCCGGAACCCGCAGCCCTAGGATATGCGCCGTCAGATGCAGAGCGTTTTTGGTCTGATCCGGCTGCTCCTGCCCGTCAAAGTGCAGACTTAAGTGATCCAGCCCAGCACCAGCGACAGCAAGGGCATCAACATCCAAAAGCCCTTGGCCCGAGGGCCCCACAAACGGCCCATGCAACACGGTATCAAGCGCAATATCGTTCCAGCTTACACCCGGCTTCGGTGCCATAGCGGGGGCATGGCCTTTAACATGCACATTGAGTGTGTTGGCCAAAAGATTAAGCGCACCGTTCGCATCCAGTTGCGCAGCACCCGCTTTAAGGTGCGTTTCCAACGCTGCATCGTCCCGTGGCCCATTAAGCGACACGACCAGATTAAGCGGCTCTAGCACGGGCATTCCACCCAGCGTCTGTATCAGGCCACCCTCTCCTTCTTGCGCGGAGATATTCGCTTTAATGCGATGAGCGGGCGTTTCCAGCACAAGGTCAACCAAACCCGGCATATCGAGGCGCTGCACCCGGAAAGCGGCCGCTATATCGGGGAGGTTTGCCACGCTCAAACCGGCTCCGAAAGGAGCTATTGTATCAACCCGCAAACGTCCGTTTGCTTTTAGTGTTATGGCCTGCCCCAAAAGTGAAGGAGCAACGACCAAACGGTCCAGCGCCATGTGGTCCACGACCACGCCAAATGAGGGCAAACCGCCGCCTTTTGCGGAAGTAGCTTTTTGGGTGTCCGCTGTGCTTTCTGAAACTGGAGCGCGAAGGACGTTTAGCTGCCCAATTGCAACCTCATCAATATGCACCGTTTTATGAAGCAGGCTGAGAGGAGACCAGCGAAATGCGAAACGATCCAAGGCCAGCCATACGCCTTGCTTGTCTTTTACCTCCAAATGATTGAAGGCCAAACTTAAAGGCAATGTGCCCGACAAGCCTGTAAGGGTAACCATCCCACCTGAGAGAGGCGTAATTTTACCCTCGATCAGACGCTGCCCCGGCCCGGTGTTTACAGCAACAAGCACGGCAGCAATCGCCACCACGACAATACCGACAGGCACGCCTAAAACCCACGCCATAACTTTGAGCATGCGGCGAGCAAGAGAGCGCTTTACCGGCTGCTTGGCTGCTTGTGTGGTGTCCTGCTGCTCAAGATTATGTGGCATCAGAACGTCTCCCCAAGGCCAAGATACAACTCCCATTTATCGCCCTGTGCCGGGCGATTAACAGGCAACGCGACATCCACGCGCACCGGTCCAATAGGCGTAAAATACCTCACGCCAGCTCCGTACCCTATTCGCAGCGTACCCTGCCCCGGCCTGGACCCCGTCCCGACCTGCCCAGCATCCACGAAAGCAGCCATACCCAAGTTTTTTGGTAGGCGTTGCCGGAACTCTACGGTGCCAGCATCCATGGACGTGCCACCTATCGCATATTTCGTGTTGCCGTATTGTGGCCCTACCCCTTGATAGCGAAAGCCACGCACCGTTGCTGGGCCACCAGCGTAGAGGCGTTGGTCCGGCGGGATCTGATAAGTTGATGCACCCTGCACAGAACCAACAATGCCGCGCACGGCAAGCACCGAACTGCCGGGCTTGGTAATGCCTAGCCGGGCAAAATCGAAATATGTTGAAGCTTGCGCCGTTAAAATAGTAAAGAACGAAGTGGTGCTGCCCAACGAAACAGAGGGCGTCGCCGTTAAAGATGCGCGTATCCCGTGCGTTGCTGGGTCGATAGGGTTTAGCAATTGCGTGCTGTCATAGGTCGCAGATAAGGGCGTAGAAATAATGAAATAGCGGCGCGTGTCCCCAAATTGCTGGATTTCTTCACGCATGCCCATCAAACCCGCCGAGACAAACCAGTAACGCCCCAAGTGCCGTCCTAATCCACCGCGCGCCAAAAATGCTGTTTGACGGTAGGAATATAAAAGCTGCTTTATCGCCTCAACCCGCAGGCTCAGCGTCTGATCACGCCGTAGAAAGTCCGGCTTGTTAAAATCTGCATACACATCATAACCAAGGCCTTGTTGAGCAGAACCGCCCAGCCCGGTGACCAGCGCCGTAAGCTTTAACTGCTCGGCCGCCCCCAAAAGGTTATGATGCGTCCAGCTCACACCCGCACGTCCACCCAAATCTGTGGAAAAACCAGCCTGCGCTGAAAGCGTGTGTCGTTTGCCTTCCGCAAAGCCAAAATTTACGGGCATTGCTTGGGTAACACCCGGCACGCGGCTGATATTTGGCCCAAGCGTTATGATAGGGGGGGCATCATGGACCTGAACAGTCGAAAACACGCCCGTGCCTGCCAGGTCTTGCCTTGCAGCCTCAATCGTTGAAGGGCGATAAAGCTCTCCTTCATGCAGGGTTAAGCGGCGGCGCAGAAATGAATCTTTGACATGCACCAAACCGCTAAGCGCGATGGGCCCAATAACGACTTTAGGCCCGCGCTCCACGTGGTAGATAATATCGAGAGTCTGACTTTGCGGCTTAAGATACGCCACTGGCGTCGCGACAACGGCTGTCGCGTAGCCCTCCTCTTCCAGATAAGTCAGCAGATTTCCTTGAGCGGCCAAAACGGTCGCCGCCAGAGCAGGTTGACCGCTGGCAAGCCCAAAAGCTTTTTGTTCGCCCTCAGTCAGCGTTACCGGCTGAGGCGGCTGCGTTGTGGCCTGAGCCTTGGTGGCAGCAGGCGAAGCTCCTGCTTTATGCTGCGTTTGTGCCGAAGCCTGTGTCGGAGCTGGCGTCGGGGGTTGCGTCGAAGCTGATGTCGGGGCTGACGGGTCTGCTTTGACCTTGGGTTCAGGCGCCACAATGGACACATCACCGAGGCGGAACTGCGTCCCTAGCGCCGCCGCAATCGTGATTTTTACGCTTCCCTTGCCCCCGTTTTTGGCGCCCGCAGTTTTTAAAGCGTCCGGCAATTCAGGGTTAAGTCCGTCTAATGATTGCCCGGCAACATCGACGCTGATGGTAACGTGACCAGCATAGTAGCCTTGAGATTCCAGGGCGGTATTAACCCGGTCATAATCGGCACGAATACGCCCCGAGAGAGCGTATGGCCCAACAGCCTGTGTTTTTTGCAATACTTGAAGCTGTGAGGATGCCGCGACGGCACTATCAACGGCACCGTTCCCCGTTTTTTTTAAAGACACTTTGTAAGGAACGACGACGGCCTCTTGAGCAACCGGTGCGGGAGTGGTCCCTGATACGCCCGAACTACCGGGCTGCGGCGCGGCGGCGAGAGCCCCGACCGAAAGCAAGCTCGTGCCTCCAACCAGAAGGGAGCTCAAAGCAATACGCGAAGCAATACAACGGAAAAGACGACCTGCTGGCACCGATTAGTCCTGATCCCACAACACTGAAAATACATATTATCTGGCGCAAATTTCCATGCACCTAAACTCTGTAAAGGCAGGCGGCCTAGCCCGCGCATCATACAACGCACGAGACACCACTTTAGATGTGCGCATTAGAGGTTTTAACCTCCTACAGCGCAAAAAAGCCCGCCCCGTTCTAACAAGATTCACAAAAATACAAAAAAAATCCTACGAAAAAGCCCCGCAAATGCCCCCCGAACGGATTGTATGTTCCGCTTGAAAACCTTATCAATCACAGGTGATGGCTTACCGTAATGCAGGGCAACAGACCCGACGCCGCCCCAATTCACGTCCGGTTTTAAGCGAGGATGAACTCCACGCTGCACACGTTGTCACAACGCGCACAACGCGCACAACGCGTATGAGTCGCAGCTTCTGCATCGGCCGTCTGATCTCTATTCTGATCACTACGTTTTGGCTCGGCTGCGTCCAAACCCTTCTCGTGCGCTTGCCGGGCAGTGGCAAAATACGTCTCGCACGCTTTTACTGGGCAAGCGTAGCTCGTATCCTTGGCCTTAAAGTCCGGGTCGTTGGTCAGCCTGCGGGCGGTATCCGCACAGCCAAAGACGTCCAGAACGGTGCGCGGCCTGTAGTATACGTTGCCAACCACACGTCTTGGCTCGATATTGCTACAATGGGTGGCGTAATCCCGACCGTCTTTGTCGCGAAGGGCGAAGTCAGCGGCTGGCCACTAATCGGTATTGTCTCCCGCCTCGGGCGAAGCATCTTCGTAAGCCGCAACCGCCAAAATACCGGCCGAGAACTCGAAGACATGTCAGCCCGCCTGTGGGCCGGAGATGACATCATGCTGTTCCCTGAGGGAACATCAAGCGATGGCACACGGGTTTTGCCCTTCTTGTCATCCTTCTTTGCCGTAGCAAAACCGGGTCGCCTCGAACAGGCGGGCATGCCCAAGCCCCCACCCGTTCTTATTCAGCCTGTCTCTCTCGTCTATGACCGGCTGGAAGGCCTCCCCGTTGGCCGCATGCGCCGCAAAGTCTTTTCGTGGTTCGGGGACATGGACCTCGCCCCGCATGTCTGGGCTTTTGGCCAATGGCGGACGATGAGAGCAACGGTTTTATTCCACCCTCCCATCGACCCTGAAAAATTCCGCTCGCGCAAAGTACTCGCCCAAGAGGCATATAAAATTGTGGAAAACGGCGCGACGGAAATTCGCCGTGGCCGTGTTGGGCGCGCTCCCGGCGGTGAAGCCGTCATAGGCGAGAATCGCCCGTGAAAAGCGTGCTTGTCACGTCAGCACAGTTTCGCAACGTTTTTTCAACCTTCGCGAAGTTTGCCTTGACTCACCCCGATTTCTCACTTCACTCTCAGTCTTGAAAATGGCGCAATACTGCGGCCCTTTAACGAAGGTGACCCCCTATTCAGGCCTGTGCTGCACATCTGTTCTCATGCCGTCCAACACAGACGGATTGTGAAGAAACCTTGATTGTAAGCGTTTCCCCCACCATAACCGCGCTCAACTCTGCATGGTCTGCCCATTCCGCGCTGTTGCGCTGTCCGGACACCAACATGCACATGTCTGTCTTCACCTTTACCGGACCATGAACTTGACCGCCGAGACGATCACCGCCGCCCCTTCAGCTACCCGCCCACGTCAAGGCCTGCACGTCATCACGTGGGGCTGCCAGATGAACGTCTATGATAGCGCACGTATGTCTGACGTTCTACGGCCACTCGGCTATGGCCCGGTCGACACCCCAGAAGACGCAGACATGATCATTCTGAACACCTGCCACATCCGTGAGCGGGCGACAGAAAAAGTCTTCTCTGAACTCGGCAAACTACGCAAAATCCGAGATGAACGGGTTCAAGGCGGCAAAAGCCGTACCGTTATTGCGGTTGCGGGTTGCGTGGCCCAAGCTGCCGGGGAAGAAATTCTCTCCCGTGCGCCCTATGTAGATCTTGTCCTTGGCCCACAAACCTACCATCGCCTCCCAGAGATGGTTGCGCGCGCTGCACGCGCCGGCGGTACAGTCATCGACACGGATTTCCCGGCCGAGCAAAAATTTGATTACCTGCCAGATCAAGCCGCACCTCAGACGAACGGCAACTTGACGGCTTTCCTTACCATTCAGGAAGGCTGCGATAAATTTTGCTCGTTCTGCGTGGTGCCGTACACACGTGGCGCAGAGAGCAGCCGCCCCGTAGCCTCTGTCATTGCAGAAGCCCGGCGCATGGTCATGTCGGGCGTCCGCGAGATCACGCTCCTCGGCCAGAACGTGAATGCTTATCATGGGCTTGATGAGAATGGCCGCAGCACAACGCTGGCCGAACTCGCGATTGACCTCGCTAAAATTCCGGGGCTGGAGCGTATCCGCTACAGCACATCGCACCCGCGCGATGTTGAGCAGACCCTGATTGACGCACATCGGGACATCCCCGCTCTGATGCCGTTCCTCCATCTGCCTGTGCAGAGCGGATCGGACCGCGTGTTAAAAGCCATGAACCGTGGCCATACGGCAGATGAATACCGTGATATCATCCGCCGCCTGCGCGAAGCTCGCCCTGATCTTGCCTTGTCCTCCGACTTCATTGTCGGGCACCCCGGTGAAAGCGAGCAAGACTTCCAAGATACAATGCAGCTTATCCGGGACGTTGGCTTTGCCAGTGCCTATAGCTTCAAATATTCTCCGCGCCCGGGAACACCTGCGGCTGGCCAACCTCTACAGGTGGCAGAAGACGTCAAAGACCGACGTCTGGCGGAGCTACAGGCTCTTCTGCGCGAGCAGCAAGACGCCTTTAATGAATCGTTGGTCGGCACGGTTCAGGATGTGCTGATCACGGGACTGGGCCGCAAACCGGGCCAGCTCGCAGGGCGCTCGCCGTACCTGCAACCCGTCCATTTTGATGGACCGGCTGAACTGATCGGCCAGATCGTCAAAGTGTCCATCACCATCCGCCGCACGAATTCGCTCGGTGGCGTCCTGATCCGGGAGACAGCCCTCGCTTGCTGAACACCTCACCGTCCCGCTCCGCTGCCCCTATGTCTGAGCCACAGGCAAACCCTGCTGGCCACGGGGGGAACACCCGCACCATAGCCCTGCGTTTTAACGATAACATTCTGCTTCAACGCCTTTTAGGTGACCACGACCGTCACCTCGTCCGGCTTGAAGCAGGGTTTAACGTCCGCCTCTCCTGCCGTGGCAACAAGATTGCCATTACGGGTGAGGATGAAGCCGTCAGCCGCGCACAGGCTGCCATCATTGCTCTGTATAACCAGCTTGAAGGTGGCGCGCAGATTGATGGTGCACAAATTGACGGGATTATCCGACTGACAGCCCTGCCCAGCCGCCAGGAAAGACCTCAGCACAACGCATATAATGCTGAGCATAACGCGGCACCGGGGCGCCACGAACACCAAGAACGCACGCGCCCGCAGCGTAACCAACAGCCCAATAACCGCCACAATGCCCAACCGCGCCACAACAATGGTGCGCCATCGCAAAATACCGGTAACGCCGCTTTCGATGACCTGCCAGCTATCCGGACCAAGCGCGGTGTCATAGCACCACGCTCACACGGCCAAGCTGAGTATATGGAAATGCTTGCGCGCACTGATCTCGTATTCGGCATTGGCCCGGCAGGTACAGGCAAGACCTATCTTGCCGTTGCCCAAGGGGTGAGCATGCTGATGGCCGGTCAGGTTGACCGCATCATCCTCTCGCGCCCCGCTGTTGAAGCTGGTGAAAAGCTGGGCTTCCTACCCGGAGACATGCGGGAAAAAATTGACCCCTATCTCCGCCCACTATACGACGCTTTGCATGATATGATGCCGGGTGATCAGGTCGTGCGCCGTATGGGCACAGGGGAGATCGAAGTCGCCCCCCTCGCCTTTATGCGCGGCCGTACCCTTGCACATTCATACGTTATTTTGGATGAAGCCCAGAACACCACGCCTGCACAAATGAAAATGTTCCTTACCCGTATGGGCGAAGGAACACGCATGGCCGTGACGGGTGACCTCAGCCAAATCGACCTTCCGGGCGGCGTTTCGTCCGGATTACGGGAAGCCGTTGAAACCCTTGATGGCCTCAAGGGAATTGGCGTAACCCATTTCTCCTCACAAGACGTAGTGCGTCACCCCTTGGTGGCGCGCATCGTTGATGCCTATGAACAGAAAGCGCCAGCCACCCGCGACAATGTCCGGGACCGCCTGCGCCGGGAAAGCAATGGAACCTCCAAGTCCCCACGCCGCTACTGATATACTCATCGAAGACGCCCGATGGCGGGCGGCGGTTCGCGATGCAGAACGCACCATTTGGCGCGCGCTCGCGGCCGTCGCCCGGCAGGGTGGCCCCGATTTCAGCAGTGGCCCCGCCCCCTCTATCCTTCTCTCAAGCGACCGTGTGGTTAAACGCCTCAACGCGCGTTACCGCAACCGGAACAAGCCAACCAATGTTCTGACATTCACGCCCGTGGCCCCCGGCCATGGCGGGGACATTATCCTCGGCTATGAAACCGTCGCTAAAGAGGCTCTCGCCGCCAAGCGCTCTATGCGTGCCCATCTCTCACATCTGGTCATGCATGGCGCGCTGCATCTGGATGGGCATGATCACCACCATCCGGGTGAAGCCCGGGCCATGGAAAGCCTTGAGAGCAGAGCATTGCGCTCCCTTGGCTTCAGTGACCCTTGGAAAAATGGTGGAGCACGCCAATGACGGACGAACAAATCGACCGCTCATCGGATGATGGCAAGCGCTCAACCAATAGCCGCGGACTGTTCAACATCTTCGGCCGCCGTGGGCGCGACCAAGGACTGCGTGAGTCCATCGCCACTCTCGTGCAGGAGGCATCACAGCCCACCGAAGATGCCGACATAGAGCCAGAACTGGACCGCCAAGAGCGCTCCCTCATTCTGAACGTGCTGCGCCTACGTGACATCACGGCTGATGATGTCATGATCCCGCGTGCAGATATCACAGCAATGCCGGAGCATATCTCATTGGAAGATGCGCTGGCGCTGATGCGGCAAGAAAACCATTCGCGCATGCCAGTCTATCGCGGGCAGTTGGATGATATTGCCGGCATGATCCACGTGAAAGATCTGGTGGCTTATGTGGATGAGCCGGCTGCCTTTGATATCCGGCTTCTTTTGCGCCAGCCCTTAATGATTGCACCGACCATTCCTGTGCTCGACCTGCTGCTACAAATGCGGCAGCGCCGCATGCACATGGCACTGGTTATTGACGAATATGGCAGCATCGACGGATTGGTTACGATCGAAGATTTGATCGAAACCATCGTAGGTGACATCGCCGATGAGCATGACGACCCCGTAACAGCACTCTGGACAGAACGGCCGGACGGCTCCTTCGACCTCGACGCACGCTTGCCTGTGGAGGAACTGGAATCACGGCTGGGCGTAGTGCTCACGGATGCTGAGCGTGAATCTGAGATTGAAACGGTAGGCGGCCTCGTCTTCCGCCTCGCTGAGCATGTCCCAGCGCGGGATGAAATTCTAACCCATGAAAGTGGCTTAGAATTCCGGGTACTGGATGCCGATGCCCGACACATTCGCTCTTTGCGCATGCGCATTCCAGAAGACTGGGAACGGCGCACAATGCCGGAACACCGCCCTACTGAAGATGATCGCAGCGCCTAAGCCCAAGCTCCCTCTCCCCCAAAAATGGGGAGAGGGCCTCTACCCCACACGAACTAACATCCCGCTATTTCTGCGGCTTCCGTGCTCCAGAATCCGTCGCCTTGCTCGATGCACCCGCAAGGCACCTCTTGGGTCAGTAACAGACAAGGGGTTGACGTGCAGGGGGCACCCTGTGCCATTGACAAGCATCACTGATTGCTAACGGCCTCTCAAAATCTGGGGCTCTTCCGGCAAGGGAAACATCGCTTTATGTCCTTCGGTCGCCGCGCTTTCTTATCGTCTCTTCCAGTTGCTGCCGCTTCGCTCAGCCTCGGCACGTCCATTGCCAGAGCAGATACCAGCATACCAGCGAGCGACCCACGGCTTTCACCACGCTTTATTGGACGCCCTGACGCACCAATCCATGTGGATGAATGGTTCTCTCTGACCTGCACACATTGCGGTCACTTTGCCGAAACCGTTTTCCCCGAAGTCAAAGCAAAGCTTATAGACACAGGCAAAGTCTGCTACCGCTTTCACGACTTCCCGCTTGATCAATTAGCCCTGCTCGGTGCGATGGTTGCACGCACTCTCCCAGCGGACCGTTATTTTGCATTCACGGATGACCTGCTGCGCACACAGATGCAGTGGGCTTTTGGA
Source organism: Neokomagataea tanensis (assembly GCF_006542335.1). Classification (GTDB taxonomy): domain Bacteria; phylum Pseudomonadota; class Alphaproteobacteria; order Acetobacterales; family Acetobacteraceae; genus Gluconobacter; species Gluconobacter tanensis. The sequence goes on from NZ_CP032485.1 coordinate 502,755, forward strand.
CGGGACGTTGACCCTATCGAAGAACTAAAAAAACATGCATCTCTCGCGGGGCTCTCTGCATCTGAAGTAGACGCGATCAACGCCGATGAAACATTCCGGCAGGCTATTGTCTCCCGCCAAGATAAAGACCAATCTTTCTTGGAAATTTCGGGAACACCCTATTTCCGTATTAATAATACCCCGGCTGACAGCACTATTGCTCTCAGCTTCGATGCATTTAACGCTGCTCTCGCAAAGGCGCACTGATTATGAATAACTCCCCAGTGTTATCTCGCCGCTTCATCCTTGGTGCCGCCCCTGCTGCCGCAGCACTTTTCGGCACGACGGCCCACGCACAGGCGCCTAGTGGCAATGCACTTCTGGCGCAGCGTTTAAGCCCACGTATTATCGGCAATCCAAACGCTAAGGTGCTCGTGCAAGAATGGTTCTCCCTGACCTGCACGCATTGCGCGCATTTCGCGACGGAAGAATTCCCCGAGATCAAAGCCAAGCTCATTGATACGGGCAAAATTCGCTACCAGTTTCACGACTTCACCGGCGACCAAGTTGGCCTTACAGCCGCTATGGTAGCTCGTGCCCTGCCTGAAGAACGCTACGTTCCCTTCTTGGAAGCACTTTTCTCCAGCCAAATGCAATGGGCCTTCAACCGCGAGGGGGACCCGATTGAGCGCCTAAAGCAAATCTCGGCACTTGCAGGCATCTCCTCCAGCGACTTTGATGCCATCCACAACGACATGGGCTACATGCAGGCCCTGTTTGAACAGGTCAAAAAAGACTCCGAGACCTACAACATCACAGGCACACCTTACTTCCGCTTCAACAACACGACGTTAGACGGCGATCCAGACACTTACGCGCACTTCGCTGAACTCGTCGCCAAAGCGTCTTAATTGACTTAAAGCCCCCTCCCCTCGCAGCATGGCTTCATCCGACACAACGATAAGCCGCCTCACTATAGGCGGCTTTAAGAGCTTTGCGGATGAAGTGCGGGTAGAGATTCTGCCGGGGCTGACCGGCATTGTCGGCCCTAATGGATGCGGCAAATCTAATGTTGTTGAAGCTCTCCGCTGGGCCATGGGCGAGAGTTCCGCCCGCGCGTTGCGCGGCGGAGAACTTGATGATCTGATTTTTGCGGGGACCAGCACCCGCTCAGCCCGCAATCTCGCGCAAGTTACGCTACACATCACCAACGCACGCGGGCTGGCTCCTGCTCCATTTCACGAGGCTGATGAACTCGAAGTTACGCGCAAAGCCGAGCGCGGTTCAGGGAGCGAGTACCGCATCAACGGGCGAACCACCCGCGCGCGCGACGTTCAGACCCTCTTTGCGGACCTCGCATCGGGTGCACGCAGTTCAGCCATTGTCAGCCAAAATCGTGTCGGGCTGCTCATCGCAGCAAAACCTGAAGAGCGCCGCCTTCTTCTAGAAGAAGCCGCAGGCATCACAGGCCTCCATGCCCGCCGCCACGACGCTGAACTTAAACTCCGCCAGACCGAGACAAACCTCTCGCGGGCAGAAGACCTCCGCCTGCAACTGGAAGAACGCCTTGAAGCTCTGTCCGAACAATCCGGGCAAGCAAAAATCTACCGTGAACTTTCCGATCAAATTCGTGCGCTTGAAGTTAGTCTACATGCCCTGATGCACGCACGCGCAAACCGTGCCGTACAACGCAGCCGGGATGATTTGGCTCGTGCAAAGGAAGCGTTAAAAGAGGCGGAACGCGCCTCCGAAGCCGCACAAATTGCGGACTTTCAAATTCGCGCAGCCTTGCCCGCAGCACGCAAGGCGAGCGAGGACGCACGGTCAAAAGTTGAAAATCAGCGGCTCGTTACAGAAACGACTCGGCATGATCTAACGCGCGCACAAGATGCCGTTGCCAACGCCACAGAACGCCTCAATCAAACCGAGGACGATTTAGCGGACCTCACCGCCCGCCTCGATCAAGACAAACGCACTGCACGCGATATCCACAACGAACTCACACAGCTTGATACGGAACGCTCGCAAGCTCCCCAGCAACACGCTGAACTTTCGACACAAGCTGCACAATTAGCGCTGCAGGAAGCGGCAGCTCAGGAAACGTATACTACCGCACAACGGCATTACGACTTAGAGAGCGTCCAGCAAGAGGCCCTAAAGCACGCCCTCTCTGCTCTCAGCGCACGCCTCGAACAAGAGCGGCAGGCCTATACTACCGCAGAGGACGAGCATTGCGCGCTGCAAACACAGTTAGCAGACGGCCCCTCTCTCCCTGAGCTGCAAAAACAAACGCAAGCCGCATACACTGCTGCCGATAACGCACGCCAAACGGAACATGCCTCACGCCAATCCCTGCAAGAGGCGCGCCTCTCGTTAGAACAAGCCACACGAGCGGTTGATGAAGCAAAAACGCGCTACGCTCAGGAACAAAAAACCTTAAAAGACCTCCTACAACGCATCACAGCCACCCAAGAGAGACAAAAAAGCGATTTACAAGACCGTCAGACAGCACAAGCCACTCTCATAACCCCCCAACAGCGCGACGCCTTCATCTCAACATTTCTGGCCGCACAAGAACAACTCGCCCATGCCACAGAGGCTGAGCACAGCGCGAACGCAACACTGGATGCGCAAAACGCTCTCTGGGTGCAGGCACGCGCCGCAGCTGCTGCTGGCCAGCAGCAGCACACTGCCATGCAGCACGCCCTGCAAAATGCAGAAAAACGCCTCAACCTTACCCAACAGCGCTACGAAAACGCGCTTGCCCAGCATAAGCGCTGCACAGCAGAACAACCTGACGCGGCACTTCTAACCCAAGCAACACACGCGGCTCAGCACAGCGAACAAACACTGGCAGACTGTGAGGCAGACATCATCCAGTCTGAGGCCGATTTGGTTGCTTATCGGGCAGATGCTGAGCAAACACTGAATGCTGAGCAAAGCCTTGAGAACTCACTCCTCAAAAAACGGAGCCAAGCAGAGGGACTGACACAAAGTCTCAAAACAACGACGAAAAACCCGTCCCCACTTGCCGATGCTCTTATTATTCCCGCCCACCTTACACACGCTGTTGCCGCAGCCTTGGCTGAAGGGCTGGATGCTTCCCTTGCGGCTGACGATGTTCCGGCCACACGCCGCTGGAATCGTCTGCCTGCCTTGGCGGGCGCGCTCCCACCGGCACAACTTACACCTTTGAGCCAGATCCTTACCGTCCCGGCGGCCACACGCCGCTGCTTTGAGCATATATTTCTTTTGGAGCCGCCATATGACGGAGCCGCGCTTCAACCGCTGCTTCAGCCCGGGCAATCCATCGTCAGCACTCAAGGGGCTCTGTGGCGATGGGACGGCTACTATCGGGCGGCCACAAGTGAAGACCCAGCCGCAGCCCTCATTGAACGGCGCCGCCTCCTTGCCTCCCTTCAGGCAGACATAGCATTCGAGGCGGAGCAACTACCTCTCGCCAAGCAACAACGCCAAGCCTCTCAGGCCACACTGCATGCGGCGAATGCCGCTCTAGCCGCATTGCGCCACAAACGTGTTGCCGCTGAACACGCTCTAAGCAATGCGCGCCGTACTCTCGCCGAATGTACCCAAAACACGACACGCGCTAAAGATCGCTCAGACGCTGCCGCGCAACTCCTCCAAGAAACACAGTACGACCTCGAAGAGGCAAAAAAACTCTTCCAGCACACGCACGACGCGCTTGCTGAGTTGCCCTCCCCCGATGGCCTTATTGCAGCAGCAACCCAGCACGCAGAGCACGTCCAAACAGCCCAAAATGCGCTCAACGCCTGCCGCCAACGACGGCATCAGGCGCAAAACGCACTCGATTTCGCCCGGAATGAGCGCGATCAGGCCTTTCTTCAGCACAATACTGCTGAAGAACGCTTAAAACATCTCGAGCATAATCTTGAACGTACCGAACAGGATTTGACGGCATGGCTGCATGCCGCTGATGAGCACCAAAAAATATGTGACGGCATTGACCTTGAGGCCTTGAACACTCAGGCATCTTTTGCACAGTCAACGCTTACCGCAGCCCAAAATGCGCTACAAAACGCCTCTCAACACAGCGCAAGCACGCAAGCGATAGCGCAGCAATCCCGCGCAGAACTCTCTGCGCGCGAACATATTCTCACCACAGCTTCGGCGCGGCTTGCGGTACTGACACCTCACAAAAACGGCTTGAGCGAAAGCCTTGCGCGACTTGAACAAGAGCACGCAACGCAGACATCGGCGTTTACGCACCGCCCTGCACTCACCGCCCTCGCCACGGCAAGAGACGCCGCTTTTCTTGCCCTCAACGACAAAAAAGATGCACACCAACAAGCGCAACAGAGTTTAGCTGACTGCACCCACGATGCCGTTCGCCGCGAAAGTACTATTGCTTCGCTGCAAAGCCGTTTGCGGGATATCACCCCTCAAATAACCGCTACAGCAGAACGCCATGAGACGCTTACTGCGCGCTTGGCGGCCCTGCGCACCGAACATGATGCCGCATTGGTCGCACCTGAACAGATCACCGCCGACCTTCAGCGGCATGAACATGCCTTGCGCCACGCCGAAGAAGTCTTGGAAGCCGCGCGCCTCAACGAAGTTGTGGCGGAGGAAAAAGCCCAGACCTCACAAGAAAAACTGTACCAGCTTAATCAAACCCTCTCTGAAGGGCGCGCGAGCATTGCTCGCCTCACCGAGCGTGCTGAACACGCTGAAGCGACACGCACCAAACTTCATGCTGAAAGCGACGCACCAGACCCTCTTGCTCCCTACCCGCAAGACCTCTCCGAAACTGCTGAAACAACATCCCGCCGCCGCCTAGCCCGCCTCATACGTGACCGTGAGGCTCTGGGACCAGTCAACCTCAGAGCAGACCTAGAGTACCAAGAAGCACGTAAAACTGCGGATACAATCGCCCATGAGCATGCCGAACTCACACAGGCTATTGCGCGCTTGAGGGGCGCTATAGGCAGCATCAACAAAGAAGGGCGGGAGCGTTTAACAGCTGTTTTCTCTGCTGTAGATCAGCACTTTCAATCTCTTTTCTCGCGTATGTTTGGCGGCGGCCGCGCCCATCTTGGACTGGTTGGCAGCGATGATCCGCTTGAAGCCGGGCTCGAAATTTTTGCTCAACCCCCGGGAAAAAAGCTCTCCACACTCTCGCTTCTCTCCGGTGGCGAGCAAGCACTCACTGCGCTCTCACTTATTTTTGCAACATTTCGCTGTAATCCTGCCCCGATCTGCGTTCTTGACGAGGTCGATGCCCCGCTTGATGACGCAAATGTTGAGCGCTTTTGTGCGCTACTTATGGATATGACCAAAGAAGCCGGAACACGCTTTCTGGTCGTGACCCATCATCAGCTTACTATGGCGCATATGGATCGGCTTTATGGAGTGACTATGCAAGAACGTGGCGTTAGTAGAGTGCTCTCCGTTGACCTAAAACGCGCCACCGCAATGGTCGATGGAGTGTAATCTCTTGTTCATACGTGCATTTTACCCATCGAAATTTGACGCTGCCGCGTTTAAGTCTTTTGATAAGACGCGAAATGAAAGAGAGCATCATTCCTGACCCCCTGCCCCTGACAGCCGCTGCACAGGCACGAATCCTCGAACACGGGATTCGGGTGGTGGGAGACGTGCATGGTGACCTCAACGCGTTTCAACACGCCGCGAGGACGGACCGCTTCGTTCTGCAACTAGGAGATCTGGTCGATCACGGCCCTGACAGCGTTGGGGTCATGGAGTTGATGCTGGACCTGCTGGATCAACAACGCGGCCTGTTTATTCTCGGCAATCATGACCGAAAACTCGGCCGCGCACTGGAAGGGCGGCGTCTGCGCCGGGACCCGCCACTGGAAGACACCCTCAAAGCTTTTAATCTTCCTGAAAATGCAGCCATTCGGGAGCAGACCTATCACGCTATCGCGGCCGCCCCAGCATGGCTGCGCTTGGGACGCTCGTTATTTGTGCATGGTGGTTTTCATACTGCCATGCTGCTTGAGGCTCCACCTCCGGGGCTGGATGATATGTCCGCCCCGCTCTCTCGTGCCCTTTTCGGGGAAACGACAGGCCGACTACAACCTGATGGTTACCCCGAGCGGCGTTTGACTTGGATTAACCGTATTCCAGCAGGGATGACCGTCTATGTCGGCCACGACCGCCGCTCAACGGATGGCCGCCCATGGCGGCGCACCGGACGACTGGGAGGCACGGCCGTCTTTACAGATCTCGGGGCAGGAAAAGGTGGACATCTTGCTTGGATTGACCTCAACTCACCCTAATTATTGACGGAGGCCCGCATGATCCCAACGCAACAGAACGAAGCCCTAAACGAACTCGAAATATTACGCGCCAGTATTGATAATATTGACGCAGCGTTGATTCACATGCTGGCCGAGCGCTTTCGCTGCACCCAAGCCGTTGGTGAACTTAAAGCACGCGCCTCGCTTCCTGCTGCTGATCCAGACCGCGAAGCACGACAAATTACGCGCCTACGTGAACTCGCCCATAATGCCCACTTAGACCCGAATTTTGCCGAGAAATTTCTCTCTTTCGTGGTCAAGGAAGTTATCCGCCATCATGAGGCTATTGCGGCACAAGCCACGCCGCCTGCCACTGAGCAATCCTATACATGACACGCCACCTGCTTCTTCTTCGCCACGCTGAAGCCGGTCCCTACGCGCATACGGAAGCGGGAGACCGCGCGAGAGCACTCACAGGCAAGGGTGTCGCACAAGCTGCACAAACCGCCAGTGCTCTCCTGCACTGGACTGCACAACACGATATTGTTTGGTCCGCGAAAGAGGCACTTACCCTGTGCAGCCCAGCACAACGTACCCGCCAAACGGCTGATATCGCGCTACAGCGAAGCCATTGTAGATCAGCGCGACTAGAGCCAGACACTCTTTACAGCGCAACGGCCCAAAACCTGCTTGAACACATTTCATCTACAGATGAGCATATTCAAACACTTTTGCTCGTTGGTCATAACCCAGCTATCGAGCATTTGGCGTATGATTTAATCGGACCAAGTGCGCAGCTAAAAGAAAACGATGTGTTCCCAAAAGGCTATCCGCCTTCAACGCTCACTCTTTTTTCATTAGCCGACAATTGGTATGCGGCGCGCCCCTCCACGCTGGCCTTTCTCGGCATCAATGCCCCCTAAGCACCCCCATGTGCTACGGAACATTCAGTAGAAGAACACTAGTCTTTCCGTGCTCCTTCACGGTATGAAGGAACATTCTCGTCTCACCCGGTGAATATTTCTTTTCTAATTAATATCGTTTGAAGAAATTTTCTTTTCTGGGTTTCGCTTAGTTCATGCCTGCTCGGTGGTGATATATGCCCAAAACCTCATCCGCTTCCTTCAGCGCCAATAATAAGACACGGGATCTTCCTGTTCTCAGTGGCACAGTCGGCCCGGACGTCGTCGACATCCGAAGCATCCCGCGAGAATTCGATACATTTACTTTTGACCCGGGCCTGGTCGCAACCGCTACATGCACAAGCGCCATCACCTATATTGACGGTGACAACGGAACATTGCTGCACCGTGGCTACGCTATTGAAGACCTGGCCGAGCACTCAAACTTCATGGAAACCGCCTTCCTACTGATTTATGGCCAACTGCCAAATCAACAGGAATCCGCCGCTTTCTTGCAAGACATGGCCAAGCACCGTTACCTGAACGAGCAAGTGCGTAATTTCTTTAATGGCTTCCGCCGTGACGCACACCCCATGGCCATACTATGCGGCACTGTCGCAGCATTATCCGCTTTCCACCATGATGGCCTTGATATCGGCAGCCCCGCCGATCGGGATTTATCAACCCGTCGCCTCATTGCAAAAGTACCGACGATTGCCGCTTGGGCCTACAAATATTCCATTGGCGAGCCATTTGTATATCCAGACGAAAGGCTCTCTTTCTCTGAAAATTTCCTGAATATGATGTTTGCCCGCCCCGGCAACCATTACAAAGTGAACCCTGTTCTCGCCCGTGCAATGGACCGGATTTTCCTCCTCCATGCAGACCATGAACAAAACGCGTCCACAACCACTGTCCGTATTGTCGGTTCCACGGGCTCCAACCCCTATGCCTGTATTTCTGCAGGTATTGCAGCCTTGTGGGGGCCTGCACATGGCGGTGCCAACGAAGCCGTTCTCTCCATGCTGGAGAGCATTGGCACACGCGAGGACATCCCAGCCTTCCTCGAAAAAGTAAAAAGCCGTGAAACAAGCGTCCGACTGATGGGATTCGGACATCGCGTGTACCGCAACTTCGACCCCCGGGCGAAAATCATGCAGGAAACCTGCCACGAGGTTATCGCAGAGCTAGGGCTTGAACGCGATCCACTGCTCGATCTCGCTATGGAACTTGAACACATCGCCCTGTCAGACGATTACTTCATCCAACGCCGTCTCTATCCCAACGTAGACTTTTACTCGGGCCTCATCCTGAAAGCCCTTGGCATACCAACCAATATGTTCACTGCTCTCTTTGCCGTGGCACGCACAGCTGGATGGATTAGCCAGTGGAATGAGATGCTCAACGACCCGGCAGCCCGTATTTTCCGGCCTCGCCAGCTTTATACCGGCGCCGGGCAACGCCCGTTCACCCCCATGCACGAACGGGGTTAAAGACTTCCTACCTACTGCGTAACGTGCTGCTATGAGGTCAGCTTAGGCCTCATAGCGCATTCATCGAGTAGAATTTGCTCAACCTTCAACGCTTTGCGCTTGTGCTCTTCCACAGCGTCCTCCTGCAAACGCTCCACAACACTCAGCGCTGCTTGCGCATCCAAGAGTGCTGCATGGACACAATCTCGGTCCATACCAATACGCTGTCTCTGGGCTTCTGCCTCCCTAACGGCCTTCTGCCCAGAGGGAAGCCACGCACTAAAAGCCTCTACAGCTTGATCATCAGACTGGGCATCAATCGCCGCATTGCGCTCCGTCACAATGCGCTGCTGAGCCGCCACCAAAGCACATTCTGCTTCCTGCTCAAGGCCAACCACCTCCCTGAAAACCTGCTCCACAGACTCCAGTTCGTTTTTCCGTACAGCGTACAAAGCATCCAACGTCGCTTGTTCCATGACACTTTTCTCTCTCATGCTTCATTATCACCCAGAACAGCCACCAGATGCTCGAACACATCTTGAGCGTGTACGGGTTCATGTTTTCCTTGGGTCAAAAACTCTGTCAGGGCTGGCATAAGGCGAATGGCTTCGTCAGTTTCAGGCTCAGACCCTGCTTTATAGGCTCCCAAGCGCAGCATATCTGCCACCCGTTCGTAACGAGCCATGACTGAACGCGCTTTCTTCGCCAGGCCTGCCTCTGCGGCGGACAAGCACCCCGGCACAGAGCGTGACAATGATTTTAAAACGTCAATGGCGGGGTAGCGTCCTTGCTCACCAATGCGGCGGTCCAACACTACATGACCATCCAAAATACCCCTGACCGCATCCGCCACAGGCTCATTATGGTCATCACCCTCTACCAACACCGTGAACAGCGCCGTAATCATACCCTGCCCCGGATAGCCCGGCCCTGCGCGCTCTAGCAGTTTGGGCAATTCCGCGAAAACAGATGGAGGATAACCACGCGTAGCTGGCGGTTCTCCCGCAGAAAGCCCAATCTCACGCAAGGCCATGCAGTAGCGTGTGACGCTATCCATCAAGAGCAAAACGGATTTGCCCTGATCCCGGAAATATTCGGCCACAGCCATGGCAGAAGTCGCAGCATCACGACGCATCAGCGGCGGCATGTCCGATGTCGCTACGATCACGACGCTCCTTGCCAGCCCTTCGGGACCTAGGTCGTCTTCAATAAACTCGCGAACCTCACGTCCCCGCTCCCCTACCAAAGCAATCACGGCCACGTCACATTGTGCGCCACGCACCAGCATCGACAGCAAAGAAGACTTGCCGACACCGGAGCCGGCGAAGAGACCCAAACGCTGCCCGACTCGCGTTGTGACGAAAGCATCCATCGCGCGCACCCCCAAGTTGAGGCGTGCCCCTAAACGTGCTCGCGTTGCGGCATTTGGTGGCGCAGACCGTAAGTCCTGTCTATGACCCGACGAATCCAAACCTCCTCTGCCGTCCATCGCTCGGCCAAGAGGGTCCAAAACACGCCCCAACCATCCATCACTGACCTGTAAAGCCGCTGAGGACGCAACCGATAGCGGCAACCATGCCTCACATCCCGGCCCGACACCGTCCAAACCACCGAACGCCATGGTTTGCGCAAGCCCATCACGGAAGCCAACAACTTCAGATTGTATTTTTTCGCCCGACCGAGCGGTAACAGTCAGCCTATCTCCAATGGATAAGAACGATTCTAGCCCTTGAATACTCATGCACAGGCCCGAAACATCTCGCACAGTGCCCACCACGCGATCCGGGTAAAGACCAGATATTCGCTCATTTGCATGATTTAAAAGCTGGTTTTCCATTGGAAATCTTAACTTTTAGCTGGTTTTTCCAGCACTTAACTTCGCCCGGAAAACCTAACAAAAGGTGAACAAATCTCTAATTAACGTTGAATTATGAAAAATTTGCGAACCTAGAGTTTAATTTCTCGACAAATACAACTTAAGGTAGTAAACAACTGCTTACCAACCCAGGAGTTGAACACATGCGTATCCTTCTTGTTGAGAGTGACTTAAACAGCGCGACACATCTTACTCAGGCGCTCCGTGCAGCATCTTACACCGTCGACCACACAGCCCTCGGGGAAGAAGCTCTCGAGATGCTCCGCCATTATGACTATGATGTTGTCGTACTTGAGCTCATGCTCAACGACATTGAAGGATATGACGTCATCCGCCGCTTGCGTGCAGCACGGATCAGCACCCCAGTGCTGGTGCTGTCCACGCTTCTAAGGCCACAAGCTAAAATTCGCGCATTCTCGATGGGCGCTGATGACTACCTGACCAAACCCCACGATAGCGGCGAACTGGTTGCCCGCCTGCAAGCCATTACCCGCCGCTCACGCGGCTTTGCTGAGCCACGCCTGCGCATTGCCAATATTGAACTCGACCTGAACAGCAAAAGCGTAAGCGTAAGTGGAACACCCCTGCACCTAACCGGAAAAGAATACGCTATTCTGGAGCTGCTCGTTATCCGCAAAAACTCAGTGCTTACGAAAGATGCGTTCTTGAACCACCTATACGGCGGCATTGATGAGCCAGAAATGAAAATCATCGATGTGTTTATCTGCAAGCTGCGCCGCAAACTTCAAGCCGCAAAAGCCGCAAACCTGATTTCAACCGTGTGGGGCCGCGGCTACATTCTACGCGAAGAGCCTAACAACTCTTCTGAACACATCCCTGAAACCGCCTACGAACAAAGCGCTTTCACAGTCCATGCCCCTGCAATGTGAGAAGAGTTTAGTGCTCGGCGATGTTCCATCTGGGTTGGATACTCACGCCATGATTAACCGGGCCATGGCCTTGGCCAAAGCCCGGTGCAGTCAATAATGCCTCTTGCAGGTAGGTCACTGCCCGACGCACCGACGCTTCAAGCGCCAGACCTTGCGCCAACCCTGTCGCGAGGGCACTCGCCAGCGTACAACCGGTACCGTGAGTGTTGCGTGTCTCAAGCCTCTTATGCTTGAAAACATGCTCATCACCTTCGCTCGACATTAATAAATCATATAGATACGGGCCAGCAGCAGCTGGCAAATGCCCGCCTTTAAGCAAAACGGCCCCGGCCCCGTCCGCCAGAAGCTGGCGCGCAGCCTTTTGCATGGCTGCAAAATCGTCAATCTTTATTCCCGTCAGAGCTTCAGCCTCAGGGATATTAGGCGTAACCACCCGGCACCGTGCCAGCAGCCGTTCACGCACAACATGGATTCCGTCCGTTTCCATTAGTGCAGCCCCGCTTGTCGCAATCATAACCGGATCAAGAACAATCGGCACGTCGGGATACGCTTCGAGCGCATCAGCCACAGCATGCACCGTGTCCGCCTGCCCTAACATCCCGATCTTAATGCAATCCGCGCCTAGATCCTGCATCACGACGGCAATCTGCTGCTTTACGAATGCAACAGGAACCGGATGCACACCATACACGCCACACGTGTTCTGGGCCGTGAGTGCCGTGATGGCACTCATGCCGAAGCCACCCAACGCGGTGACCGCTTTCAGATCCGCTTGGATACCCGCACCACCGCCCGAATCACTGCCAGCAATAGTCAGAACACGCCCACGCATTGCTCAGACTTTCGCTAAAGCAGCAATGGCTTCACATGTTTGCTCCACCACCATATCAACGAGCGCTTGATCCTCAGCCTCAACCATCACGCGAATAAGTGGTTCTGTACCACTCGCCCGCAGAACCAAACGGCCACGTCCGGCCAGCTGCTCATCGGCCCGTGCACGAATTCCATTCACTTCCGGATGATGCAACGGGTTGGTGCCAGCATAACGCAGGTTCTGCAGGCGCTGCGGGTAAGGCGTAAACACGCGGCAAACTTCACTCGCAGGTTTTTTCTTCTCTACGCACACTGCCAAAACCTGTAGCGCTGCCACTAGGCCATCCCCGGTCGTCGCATAATCTGACAGCACCATATGACCTGACTGCTCACCACCCAGATTCGCACCGATTTCACGCATGCGCTCTACCACGTAGCGGTCACCAACAGCCGTCCGTTGCAGGGTGAGACCATTCGCTTCTAGCGCCTTTTCTAAGCCCAGATTTGACATGACAGTCGCCACGACTGAAGAGCCTGCCAAGCGCCCGGTCTCTTTCCACGAAAGAGCCATCAGGCCCAATATCTGATCGCCATCCACAACTGCGCCTGTCTCATCGACAATCAGCAAGCGATCAGCGTCACCATCAAGCGCAATACCAAAATCTGCCGCATGCTCACGCACAGCCTGAGACAACGTCTCTGGATGCGTAGAACCCACGCCGTCATTAATATTCACACCGTCAGGATCGCAGCCAATACGAACAATTTCCGCACCCAACTCCCATAATGCTTTGGGTGCCACGCGGTAGGCCGAGCCATGCGCACAATCAACGACGATTTTAAGGCCATCTAAACGCAGCCCACGCGGGAAGGAGGCTTTAGCATTCTCAATATACCGCCCTGCCGCATCATTCAGGCGAGAAGCGCGGCCCACATCTTCTGGTGCCGCGAGGCGATCCGTCAAATCCTGTCCCATCATGGTTTCGATCTCAATTTCCGCTTCATCTGAGAGCTTGAAACCATCCGGACCGAAAAGCTTGATACCGTTATCTGTGAACGGGTTATGTGATGCCGAGATCATAACCCCGACATCCGCACGCAAAGAACGCGTCAGCATAGCAATGGCAGGAGTAGGTAGTGGGCCAACCAGCGTGACATCCATGCCTGCGGACAGAAACCCAGCCACAAGCGCACATTCAATCATATAGCCGGACAAGCGCGTATCTTTACCCAGCACGACATTGTGCCGACGATGGCTATTGCTGCGAAAATATAGACCAGCCGCCTGCCCCAATTTTTGGGCAATTTCCACCGTCATCGGTGAGGTGTTTGCTTTTCCCCGAATACCATCTGTTCCGAAGAATTTGCGCTTGCTGGCCATGTTTCTATCTTTCCGCGTCATTACCCGTGTAACAGGCATCTATCTTCCGGGACTTATAAATGGAAAAAGCCCTGCTGGCACAGGCCAACAGGGCTTTTTTTTACCGATTACTACCCGAAAAACTTACCCAGCCTGAGCAGCTGAGCCAAGGTTCGTCGGTGGTGTCGTCGGCACAGAAGCACGACGGTTGTTTGGCAGTTGGTCCGTGTTTTCAACACGCTCAATAGCCTCACCGCGCACAACCTTGCCCACTTCGTCACCATTCAGCGTCTCATACTCAAGCATAGCTGCCGTCAGACGGTGCAACTCTTCAATGTGAGACAACAGCAGGTGCTTTGCCTGAGCATAAGCCGTGTCGATCAGCGCCTTGATTTCTGTATCAATGTCGCGGGCCGTTTGCTCAGAGATGTTCTTGCTTTGCGCCACTGAATGCCCAAGGAACACTTCCTGGCCATTATCGCCATAAGCGATCATGCCAAGTCGGTCGCTCATGCCCCATTCCGTGACCATACGGCGGGCCAGATCGGTCGCGCTTTTAATATCGCCAGATGCACCCGCGCTCACATCTTCCGGGCCAAAGATAATCTCTTCAGCTACACGCCCACCCATAGCGATGACCAGACGTGCCAAGCACCACTTGCGGCTGTAGGAGATATTGTCTTTTTCAGGCAGTGTCATAACCAAGCCCAAAGCACGACCGCGCGGTACAATCGTCGCCTTGTGGATTGGGTCTGAACCCGGAGTGTAGAGAGCGCAAATGGCGTGACCGGCTTCATGGTACGCCGTTGAGCGCTTTTCGTCCTCGGTCAAGATCATGGAGCGACGCTCCGCACCCATCATAACCTTGTCTTTAGCTTCCTCGAACTGTGCCATTCCCACCGTGCGGCGGCCCTGACGAGCAGCCATAAGGGCAGCTTCGTTCACAAGGTTGGACAGATCTGCACCAGAGAAGCCCGGCGTGCCACGCGCAATCGTTTTAGGGTCAACGTCAGAGGAAAGCGGGACCTTCTTCATGTGCACATGAAGGATCTTCTCGCGGCCGCCAACATCGGGGTTCGGCACAACGACTTGACGGTCAAAACGACCGGGCCGCAGCAATGCAGGGTCCAGCACGTCAGGACGGTTCGTCGCAGCAATCAGGATGACGCCTTCGTTGCTCTCAAACCCATCCATCTCAACCAGCATCTGGTTAAGCGTCTGCTCGCGCTCGTCATTGCCGCCGCCTAAGCCAGCACCACGATGGCGGCCAACGGCGTCAATCTCATCGATGAAGATGATGCATGGCGCAGCTTTTTTGCCTTGTTCAAACATGTCGCGCACACGCGATGCACCGACACCCACGAACATCTCTACGAAGTCAGAACCCGAAATCGTGAAGAAAGGCACATTGGCTTCACCCGCGATAGAACGCGCGAGCAGCGTTTTACCTGTACCGGGAGGGCCAACCAGCAGCGCACCCTTGGGGATTTTACCGCCCAAGCGTGTAAACTTCTGAGGATCTTTCAGAAATTCAACAATTTCTTCCAGCTCGCTTTTAGCCTCATCAATGCCCGCGACATCGGCAAACGTTACACGGCCCGTTTTTTCCGTCAGCATCTTCGCACGGGATTTACCAAAGCCCATGGCCCGGCCACCACCTGCCTGCATCTGGCGGAACATCAGCACGCTGAAGCCGAGAATCAGGAGGATAGGACCGTAAGACAGAAGATAGTGCAGGATTGGGTTTTCACCGCTTTCCTGAGGCTTCGCGGTGACTTCGACGCCAGCGTTCGTCAGGCGGGAAATCATGTCACGATCGAACGGCGCGTATGTCTCAAAGGCCGTGCCATTCGTCAGCGTGCCACTGATGTTCTGTTCCTGAATCAGGACTGAGCGTACCTGATGGCCCTCAACATCATGGATGAAATCGGAATAAGCGATCTGTTGCGTTGCGTGCTGACCTCCCCCTGACTGAAGGACCGTGAGTCCCAGCAGCAGTATCAGGAGGATCACGACCCAGATCCCAACGTTACGGCCTAGATTATTCATGTCGTTCTCTGTCATCTTCGGGAATCATCATCACGCAGTGCGCCTGCATGAACATTCCCCCAATGATCTTAACATAGGCCGATCCGCGTATGTTCCCACCCCATAAAACCGCTTAAAGTCGCTTTATACTGCTTTTTAATGCTATTTCTTATGTAATCGGCGTGCCCGAGGCCCAAATTACATCCCAATCGCCACCGCAAAAACGCGGCACACGCAACAAACGCCCTTCAGAAAACAATCCGGGCGCCGTCCTTAAAGCCCCCAATGGCAAACCGAGCTGACGCGCATCATATGCCGCTGCCTGATCCCCTAACGCCCCCACTTCCAACGGCGCACCTTCGTCGGAAGAATAAATCCTCGGCAGCAACCATCGATGGTCCCAGCACACGCCTTCGTATGCGGGGACTGCGCCCTGCACATCCCGTTCCTCACGGAAAAGAATGAGCCCTGCACCAAAGCGCCCCGCTGGCTTGGTGATAACCCCGTTTAAAGAGCCTACCCCTTGCTCAAGCAACCGCTCAACAGCATCACGGGCGGGGCGATATACCCGCCCACTGACCATTCGCAACAAATCTGCCATGACCCGCGTCCGCAATGAGGCAGACGTAACGTCTTGCACATGAAAGTGGCACCACCCCGCAGCATGCCACCTTACATGCTGCGCCAAACACGCGGCTACCTCGTCAGCGCAAGCCTCGCTCTGCCTTTGAGCCTCTTTTTGCTCGGCACGCGCCTCATGCCGCATGACATCCGTTAGGTCCTGCCGCCAACGCACACGCTCAAAACGTCTATTTTGGTTTGACGGGTCCTCGACCCAAGGCAATTCAGCACTCCGCAAAGTAGCGCGCAAACGCTCTGGCTCCACGCCAAGCAAAGGCCGCAGGACGCGCACAAAGCGACGCATGTGCTGCGCTCTGATCCCACGCAGTCCGTCCACATATGCATAATCTTTATCATTTGACGGCAAAGCACCGGCACGTGTCCGGCGCATCCAGACCGTCTCGTCCTGATCATGCAGGTGATGTGCTACTAATAGATCAATACAGCCCCGCTGCACGCAGGCAGCCTCTAACGCGGAAAAGCGCTCGGAGCGGGCCCTTTCCTGCATTCGCCCCGGTTGAAACGGCGCAAGACGCAGCACATGGACCTCTAAACCCATCGCCATCAATTGCCTATGAACATTAGCCGCCTCAGTTGCAGCTTCTGCCCGCAAGCCATGATCTACCACAAAGGCTACGACGTTCTGACGCCAGCGGCGCAGCAACCATGCCAAGGCCAGCGAATCAGCACCACCGGAAACTGCTACAGCCATCGGTGCTTGCGGGACATCCGGTAAAAACGGCCCAAAAACATGCATTAAACGATCAAATTCTAATGCAGAAATCGGACCGAGAGACAGACTGTTAATGACAGGCAGCACGCGTACGGAATGTTGTCTCTGCTGCCTTCACCCGTGCTTCAGGTGAAGGAAATTCAGCTTTGAGTTTGTCCAGAGCCTGACACGCCGAAGGCTTATCACCTAATGCAAGCAAAGATGCCGCTACGCCCAGCAATGAATCCTGAGCCTTCGCAGATTTGGGAGCCTTACCGTAAGCATCGTAATACGCGACCGCTGATTCGCGGTACTGCTTTTGACCCGCCAAAGACTGAGCGAGCAGGAACTGCGCGTCCATGCGGCCCGGCACGGACTTCGCCGTTTTAACAGCGAAACGCGCATCGCTTTCTGCATCAGCATAGCGCCCCGCATGAAGGGCAGCATTACCTTGATGCAATGCTTCCAACGCTGTTTTAGGCGCTGTATCAGCAGGAGCCGCAGTGGCGTCGTCTTTAGCCGCTGGCGTCGCGGCCGCTGCACCTGCTGCCGCACCTAGGCTCCCAGCTGCTGCGCTGCTCGCTGCACCAGAACCACCGTTCTGCGCTGCAAACTGCATGTCAGAAATCTGTTTGGACAGATTTGCCTGCGTCGTTTGCAGCGTATTGGACAATTGGTCCAACTCTCCCCGCATTTGGCGGTTCTGCTCTTCCAAAGCCGAGACGCGTTGCAAGAGTTGCGCGGTGAGATCCCCATTCGCACCACCTGCGATACTCGGCGCAGAACCCGTGGCACTAGGGGCCGCCAAGGAAGGCGTATTTTGTAGCTGCGTTAATTGCTGCCGTATTGCGGCAAGCTGATTTTGCAACGCAATCCCCTCGCGGGAAGAAATAGCGTCACCCGCATCCGGTGCATCTTGCGCTACCGCCAGAGGCGAAGCGCACAACAAAACACCACCCAACAGCAGAGACCGCCACGAAAAAAGCTTAACCAAGAGCCCCTCCACACCACGTAATATCTGGCTACACAAACACGTCTAAAGAAGAATGCGTAGAAACTGGGCTGAAATCAGGCAATGAGCAATGCCTAGCCAATAAAAAAGAGGCCGAAGGATATTCTCCCGCGGCCTCCCTTTCACGCATAAAACTGCGTAAATCGATTACTTAACAGATGTAATCGAGTTACGGTTTTGTGCCCATGATGATTCGTCGTCACCATCAGCTGTTGGGCGATCTTTACCATAGGAAATGGTGCTGATGCGGGAAGCGCTTACGCCCTTTGCAACCAAGTAGTCGCGTGCTGCGTTAGCACGACGCTGGCCGAGAGCAATGTTGTACTCTTCCGTACCACGGTCGTCACAGTTACCAGCGAGCTGGATCGTAACTTGTGGGTACTTCGCCAACCATGCAGCCTGCTTGTCCAGCGTTGCACGTGCTTCGTCTGTCAGCTGGGAGTAGTTCAGCGGGAAGAAGACGCGGTCGCCAACGTTAGCAACCAGGTCAGCTTCGCTGCCAGGGATCGGGCCAGCTTCTGGTGCAACTGCAGCCGTAGAAGCGCCTGACGTGTTGCCAGCATTCGTGTTCGCGTCAGAGCACGCAGCGAGAACAAGCGCCAGACCCAGCGCACCAAAGACCTTTAACTTCATGTTTCTCAAATCCTGAGAGCGGTTCCTCACGGGAAACCATAAAAGCGACTGAAATCGCGGAAAGCGGGACCACGTCTCCCTTCCCTGACTGTCCGATTGCCCATCCGGGCACCGTACCGTCCTCTATTAAAAACGTTGGTCACAGACGCCCATACTCATGACTCAAATCAACGGTCAAGCGTTGTTATTGCGACATGATGATCGAAAAGGTCTTTAGTGGCAAACTTACACCAGCCTTAACGCGTTATGTCTCTTTGTTGCCACATACATATGGCCGAAAACAGCCATTTTTGTAACAGCGCTGTGTGTCAAAGCACTTATAATATGCACCCACTGCGGAGCTGGCCCGCAGTGGATTTATAACGACGCAGCGAAAAGTTGCAGCGCCGCTCCCTAAACGAATCTTTAGCCGTTCATCGGTGACCATGCGGGATCGGACGCGCCGGTACCCGTGTGGAGGATACGTTCGTTGAATCCGGTAATATCAACAGTCCCGATTGCAGACGAGAATCCCGCCCCTCCTGCACCCGACGCCGTTTGGCGGCAGAAGGCAAGCACCCGCCCATTTGGGCAGAAGGTTGGTGATTCAACCGTGAAGCCTTTGGTGAGTATCCGTTCACCAGAACCGTCTGGATTCATCACGCCGAGAGAGAAACCGCCGCCACCAATACGGGTAAACGCGATCAGATCACCACGCGGGGACCAAACGGGCGAGCCATACTGGCCAGAGCCGTAAGATATACGTTGCGCTCCACCGCCTGACGCACTCATGACGTAAAGCTGAGGACTGCCCCCACGGTCGGAAACAAACACAATCTGGCGGCCATCCGGGCTGTAGCATGGGCTTGTATCAATCGCCCCGCCGGAATTGGTCAACTGCCGCTTGCTGCCTGAAGCCAAATCAACGGAATACAGGTCTGAGCCGCTCCCACGGGTTGCGGACAGCACAACCTGTTGCCCATCCGGCGCAAAGCGTGGCGCAAAAGAAATGCCGTCAAATGTGCCCAGAACCTGCTGACGGCCGGAGCCCAAATCAAACAGATAAACGCGCGGACGATTATTCGCATAAGACATGAACGCAACTTGATCGCGCGAAGGGTTGAAACGTGGCGTCAGCGTCAACCACTGCCCGCCCGTCAACATCCGCTGATTAAATCCGTCTTGGTCCATCAACGCTAACTTGGTGATTTGGTGGCGGCGTGGTCCTGTACGCGCAATATATGCAATGCGGGTATCAAAATATCCCTTCTCGCCGAGCATCCGCTCATAGATCACATCAGCAATGATATGCGCGATACGGCGCCAGTTCAGCTGCGAAGCTGTATAAGCCGTTCCCTGCAATTGCTGTCCGGACACAACATCCCACAGCCGCATTTCAACGCGTACGCTGTCGCTACCAACGGCTTGGCCCGCCACGGCAGCGCGGGCACCTTGGGCTTTCAACCCCGCGAAATCAGGGGTGGAGCCCGGAGGCACACTACCGTCCATGACTTTGAACAAACCCGTGCTGCTCAAGTCAGAAGCAATGACGCTAGAGATCTGTGACCCCAAGCCGGCACCAAAGCTTGGCACAACAATGGGAATGGGAGCTTGCCGCGCTTGATCTACCGTAATTTCAGCTTCGCCAGGTGCCGCAGCACTTTGTGCAAAAGCTGAAAGTGGGGAGATCATAAGCCCCCCTGCCGTCGCAGCCAAAACTTTGCGGCGGGAAAAAACAGTGCTCAGTGTCTCAGCGTCACGATCAGACAGGAAGGACATTCGGTTTACCCTTCAAAAGTTAGGGTCGGAAAACAAAACGCAACTCATGCGTCTTGCCCAACAGATTTCCAGGAATAGGAAGATGCGCACAGGTTGGGCTCAACACTGCGTCACGGGCCCGCTCCGCCAATACGCGATAGGAAGGATCCCCTGCCATACGCGATGCTGTTTCTGGTGCGAAGCGCACTAAACGAGCCTCCCCTTGTGCATCAACCGTTACAATTAAATGCGCAACGAAGCTGGCATAGTTCCGTGCTTCCGTATCTTCCGTGTAACAACGGCGAACTGAAGCACCGATAGCCTTCTGGTCACCAAGGCTGAGAGCCTTCGTGATGTCACCATTTGGCACACCGCCGCCATCCGGCGCACCGCCCTGCGGCGGGTTAGCCCGCGCATGTGCCGCATGCGTCTGCTTCTGGTCAGCTCGGAAACTATCCAAGGTGGCTAAAAGAGAATGGCTGTCCGGCTGCGCGTTCTTGGTCGGGTGATCCTGCGTAATATGCGAGAATTTTGGCGTATCCGGCAACGTGTCCGCCTTCTGCGTCTGCGGCGAAGGTGGCGCTACCATCTTCGACTCTGACGGAGGGGACGGACGCGGAGGTGCCGCGGGCGTTGGTGACGGCTCAGGTGTTGTAACCTTTGGCGGCAGCTTCAACGGCGGCAGCGGCGTCGGCTTACTCTCCGGCGGTGGTGGCACAGCTTGTGGCGGGGGTGGCGGCGGTGGCGGCTCCTCCGTCGGTGCCTTCTCCGGTGGAGTTGGAGCAGGAGGCGCATCATTACGAACCGGCGCCGGCGCTGGAGCTGGCTTCGGTGCAGGGTGATCCGCTTTAATAGGATGTGTTGGTGGGCCAGCCTGTTCAAACTGCATTTCAACCGCCGGGGGCTCCGGCGGTTCAGGCGGCTTGGAGAATGGGATCGTGACCAACATGTACAGGATCAGGGCGCTATGCACCCCAACCGAAGCCAGAAGCGCGCCGCGAAAACGCCGGCGATCCGAGCGGCGAGAAAAAGCCACCGGGTAGGCTCCTCTTAAGGCCCGCTCTGCGGCTGTTGAGCTAACAACGCCACATGCGTAAACCCGCCAGACGTAATTTGCCCCATGACCTGCATGACGCGACCATAATCAATATGTGCATCAGCACGCACAAAAATACGGTGGTTTGGGTCATCTTGTGCCAGCGTTTTCAGCTGAGCCACTAACTGATCACCCGATACTGGGTCTTCCCCCAGATAAATCGAGCCATCCCCACGCAGTGAAACCGTAATGGGTTTCGTATCCGCGTTTACCGGGCTGGCATCCGTCTTTGGCAGGTCAACATTAACACCACTGGTCATCATTGGCGCTGTCACCATGAAAATGATGAGCAGAACCAACATCACGTCCACAAGCGGAGTGACGTTAATTTCTGACGCTGCGCGGTTTCGCCTGCGGCCTCCCTTGCGCGCGCCGCCTCCTGCGGACATGCCCATGGTTCAGACCTTTCCTTCCGAACGCTCTTCAGACTGACGCGACAGGATCGCCGCAAACTCTGTGCCAAAAGCGTCCATACGGTCCGAAAAACGGTCGAGCGAGGCACCAATTACGTTATACGCAACATAGGCCGGAATCGCGGTGACAAGGCCGATAGCTGTAGCAAACAATGCTTCAGAAATACCGGGAGCAACAACCGACAAGTTCGTATTGTGCATCGCTGCGATAGATCCAAAGGCATGCATAATACCCCAGACTGTACCGAACAGCCCAACAAACGGCGCTACCGGGCCAATTGTTGCCAGAAAGACCAGGCGAGCACCCAAGCGGTCGTTCTCACGGCCAACTGTGATACCAATTGCACGGTCTACGCGGTCTTTTACGCCACCATGTACCAGATCAATCCCGCTAATACGGGCTGAACGGCGCCACTCACCCATTGCGGCACCAAATACGGCTGCCAAAGGATGTGTTGGGCGTGCGCCGTCGGATTCGTACAGTTCGTCCAGCGAGCCGCCCGACCAGAAACGATCTTCAAATACCGTTGCTTCACGGTTCACACGACGCAGCAGGAAAAACTTCTCTGCAATGATCGCCCACACACCGGCGCTGCACAGGATCAACCCTATCATCACCAGTTTGACGACGATGGAAGCGTGCAGGAACAAGTCTAGCGGCGAAAGTCCAGCCGCGTTGACCGCTCCAAGCGCGCTTGAAGTCACGTCATGATCCACAATATTCTCCTGTCCTGATCCGATGTTATTTTTACGGGTCAGAACCTTCCATGACATTTCACGCGGAAACAGAAAAGTGGGTCAATGCACTCCTGCTTCCAATTTTCTTATTGCATCACACCAACGTGGCGGAATTCGGGCCGGTTTTAACGTATTCATCTCAATACAGGCGAGTTCAACATCCAGAACGACCGCCTCTTCATCCAGCTTTTCGGCGTTTCGTATGGTCTGCTTCAACTTGAGACGCGCAGGCGTAATTGCAATGAGCGCAGTCTCAACCTCCATCATGTCTTCAAGGCGCAGCGGCGTGCGGTAACGGACCCCGACTTGCCTAACGACAAATCCAATACCGTCCGTCTCTAAAAGTTCGGTAACTGCCGCGTTTGCAGAACGCATTGCCTCACTGCGGGCGCGCTCTGCGAACGCGAGGTAACGGGCGTGATAAACAATCCCCCCGGCATCCGTATCTTCGTAATAAACGCGAAAACGAATTTTATGCGTTGCCATCGGATCACTCCGCTTAAATGAAATTAAACGTCAAACGTCCGAAGGACTCTGCTCCAGCGCAGTCAGCAAATCAACCTGACTGGCAGGTGGTGTCAGGCCCAGATGCTTCCATCCCGGCTCACCCAACATCCGCCCTCGTGCCGTGCGCAAGACCATGCCTTCCTGAATGAGATAGGGCTCAATAACATCCTCGAGAGTATCTCGTGCTTCAGCCAAACCTGCTGCAACTGTCTCAACCCCGACCGGGCCACCTTTGTGGTGCTCTGCGATTCGCATAAGATAGCGTCGGTCCATTGCATCCAGTCCACGCGCATCGACTTCAAGTCGTGACAGCGCCGCATCAGCCAACTCCCGGTCTATAACCGCCTTTCCTGCCACAAGGGCGAAATCACGCACCCGACGCAACAGACGGCCAGCGATACGTGGTGTACCGCGAGAGCGACGGGCAATCTCCTCCGCGCCCTCAGCTTTCAAATTCATCCCCAATTTAAGCGCACCACGCGAAACAATCGCCCGAAGTTCATCCGGTGTGTAAAAAACGAGCCGCAGAGGAATGCCGAAACGATCACGGAGGGGCGTTGCCAGAAGCCCTGCCCGCGTTGTCGCTGCGACTAAAGTGAAAGGTGCGAGATCAATCCTTACGGACCGAGCCGCCGGCCCTTCCCCAATGATGAGATCCAGCTGGAAATCCTCCATTGCGGGGTATAGGATTTCTTCAATTGCGGGCTGAAGGCGGTGTATCTCGTCAATGAACAACACATCACGCGGCTGAAGATTAGTGAGGATAGCAGCCAAATCCCCCGCACGCTGAATGACAGGACCAGATGTCGCACGGAATCCAACCCCTAATTCCCGCGATACAATTTGCGCGAGCGTAGTCTTGCCTAGCCCCGGCGGACCGTGCAGCAAAACATGGTCCAGCGCTTCCCCGCGCGCACGCGCGGCTTCAATGAACACGGACAAATTTTCGCGGCTTGCTTTTTGTCCTGTAAAATCCGCCAGACTTTCCGGCCGGATGCCGCCCTCATTCATATCATCCGGCTGCTTGGCTGCATCCGTAGGGCGCATATCACTCATCGTGCCAGATCCTTAAGGCTCAACCGGATCACCAAATCCAAACTCGCACCATCATGCTCTGCCAATATCTTTTTGACGACCGGCCACGCTTCTGCACGGCGAAACCCCAGCCCGGCTAATGCCAACAAAGCATCACCCTCCAGCCCTGTTTCGGCAGCCGCGGTTACGAACCCGCCTTGAGGAGCGATTGTCGCTGCACCAACGGGCATCTTAGCGATTTTATTCTTCAACTCGCTTAATATTCGGTCTGCCAAGCGGGGACCAACGCCTGCCGCCCGCGTCAAAGATGCCCGGTCACCGGCGTTAATGGCCAAAAACAAGTCACCCGGAGCGTTAGAGGACAAGATCGCCAAGGCGACTTTTGCTCCAACGCCCTGAACCGTTGTCAAAAGCCGAAACCATTCCTGCTCCTCAGTGGAAGCAAAGCCGTAAAGCAGAATGGCATCCTCTCGTACAACCGTTTCAATCAGCAAACGTGCGACAGAGGGAGGCATCGGGACGGATGCCAACGTGCGCGTGGAGGCGGATACAACATAGCCTACGCCGTTGACATCAACGATGCAGCGCTCACCCTCAATCTGCCCGACAAGCCCTGTAAGTTGACCAATCATGCCATGTGCCTCCCCTGCGCTACCTGCAATGAACTTGCCCTGTAATGCGCATGACATATGGCCACGGCTAAAGCGTCCGAGGCATCAGCTTTATAGATTTCTGCTCCGGGCAACAGGCGCTTAATCATCATTGTCACCTGCTCTTTACTGGCAGAGCCTGTGCCAACGACGGACTTTTTTACTTTCATCGCGCCGTATTCCGCAACCGGGAGCCCTTCATAAGCTGGCGTCAGCAGCGCAACACCACGGGCATATCCCAGCTTCAATGTCGAAGAACCGTTTCTGTTTACGTAAGTCTCTTCGACTGCGGCCTCTGCAGGCGCGTATTCTCTAATCAACGCCTGCAAGCGCCCGTGCAATTCACACAAGCGCAGCGGTACGGATTCCGCACCGTCAGTACCAATGACCCCAGATGCAACATGACGCAGGCGATTACCGTCTACGTCAATAATGCCCCACCCCATGAAGCGCAGGCCGGGGTCGATCCCCATAATGCGGATCAAGCGGCAAGCGCCTCTGCAACGTCGTCTGGCAGGTCAAAATTGGCATAGACAGCCTGAACGTCATCGTTATCGTCCAGAACATCAATCAGCTTGAGAACGCTGCGAGCCTTCTCTTCGTCCAGCGTGATCGTATTTTCGGGGCGCCAGTCAAGCTTAGCAGAAGTCGGCTCACCGAAACGCGCTTCAAGTGCATCGCGGACTGCAAACAAATCTTCCATTGCGCAGGTCACTTCATGGCCTTCAGCCGTCGTAGCCGCATTATCAGCGCCGGCTTCAATTGCTGCCTCAAGCATATCGTCTTCTGACGCTACGTCTTTCGGATACGACACAACACCTAAACGCTGGAACATGAAGGAGACCGAGTTAGACTCGCCCATAGAGCCGCCATGCTTGGAAAACGCTGCACGGACCTCGCCTGCGGTACGGTTGCGATTATCCGTCAAGCCTTCAACAATGATGGCAACACCAGCTGGGCCATAACCTTCGTAGCGGACTTCTACGTAATCCTCGCCACCTGCTGCGCCTGATGCTTTCTTGATCGCACGCTCAACATTATCTTTGGGCATGTTAGCTTCACGCGCGGCGGAAAGCGCTGCACGCAGGCGAGGATTTGAAGATGGGTCAGGAAGGCCCGAACGCACGGCAACCGTAATTTCGCGCAGAACTTTAGCAAATTGCTTGGCGCGCTTGGCATCCTGAGCGCCCTTACGGTGCATAATGTTTTTAAACTGTGAATGACCGGCCATGCCTGCCTACTCCCTCTCATACGGAGGTGGTCCGGGCCTGACCCTTCGAGGTTTTTCTCCCCGAACTCCCGGCAGGAGCTTTAGGCTCCCGCACCTCCTTACTTATGTACCAAAAAAGCAAAGGGCATTTCGCCCCTTACCCAAACGGGGCGAGGCCCCGTCAAACTAAAAACCAGTATCGCTTAGGCGAGCTTGCCGTGGCAATGCTTGAACTTCACGCCCGACCCACACGGGCAGTTTGCGTTGCGCGCAACTGTCTCGTGCCATGCCTGCAGCGTTGCCGCGTCAGGTTCGGCGGACTCTAGCTGCGGCGCAGCACTTTCTGGCACCGCCGGATAAGCCGGGGGTTCAGCCACAGCTTGAATGCGCGTCATGGTCTGAGTTACGCGCACGCGCATGTCGTCCAGCATGTGCGTGAACATCTGGAACGCTTCCTGCTTGTACTCGTTCAGCGGGTCACGCTGACCGTATGCACGCAGGCCAATGCCTTGGCGCAATTGGTCCAAGCCATGCAGATGCTCTTTCCAAACAGCATCAAACGTCGTCAGCACAACCTGCTTTTCGACCAAACGCATCAGCTCCGGCCCCATATTAGCGGCGCGCGCTGCCTGTGCCTTCTCAGCCTCAGACTCAATACGTTCAATAACAACATCGGCGTCGACGCCATCTTCCTTCGCCCATTCAAGCACAGGAAGATCAAGGTTCAACACACGAATGATATCTTTGGACAGACCTTCCATATCCCACGCTTCAGGAAAGGATTTTTCTGGGATGTGCGCGTGGACCAGTTCTGCCACAATTTCCTGACGAAACTCGGTTACAACACCCGAAAGGTCATCCAGAGCCATGTATTCGCGGCGCTGTGCGTACACTTCCTTACGCTGATCGTTCATGACGTCATCGTATTTAAGTGTATTCTTACGCATGTCGAAGTTACGAGCTTCTACGCGTTTCTGAGCCGTTTCGATGCCCTTATTCATCCAAGGGTGGACGATTGCCTCACCCTCTTTCAGGCCCATTTTCTGCATAAGGCCACCCATACGGTCGCCCGAGAAAATACGGATCAAATCATCTTCAAGGGAGAGGAAGAAACGGGAGTTACCCGGGTCCCCCTGACGTCCAGCACGGCCGCGCAGCTGGTTATCAACCCGGCGGCTTTCATGCCGCTCGGTACCGATAACGTATAGACCACCCGACGACATCACCGCTTCATGACCCTTGGCCACTTCCTGCTGAATACGCTCAGCAATACGGGTCAATTCACCTTCGTCCTCTACGCCTTCGCTTGAGGCATGGATCATCATCTCGGTGTTACCACCAAGCTTAATATCCGTGCCGCGCCCTGCCATATTCGTAGCAATCGTAATCGCGCCCGGGGCACCAGCCTGCGCAACGATACTCGCTTCTTTTTCATGGTGGCGGGCGTTTAGAACGCTGTGGGCGATCTTTCGCTTGTTCAAAAGCGCGGAAAGATATTCACTTTTCTCAATAGAAGTCGTCCCAACTAAGATCGGCTGACCTTTTGCGTGGACTTCTTCAATCAAGTTGGCGACAGCGTCATATTTCTCAATGGCCGTGAGATACACTTCGTCATCTGTGTCCTCACGACGGACTGCACGGTTTGTTGGGATTTCCACAACTGTGAGGTTGTAGATTTCAGCAAACTCATCAGCTTCTGTCATCGCCGTACCGGTCATGCCAGACAGCTTCGGATAGAGACGGAAATAATTCTGGAACGTAATGGACGCCAGCGTCTGATTTTCCTGCTGGATTTCCACGCCTTCTTTCGCTTCAAGCGCCTGATGCAAACCGTCAGAATAACGGCGGCCATCCATCATGCGTCCCGTAAACTCGTCAATGATAACGACTTTACCGTCACGTACGATGTAATCCACATCGCGCGTGAAAAGCGTGTGCGCACGCAGCGATTGCTGCACGTGATGCACCACAGCTACGTTGTGAATATCGTATAGGCCGCCTTCTGGCATGACCTCCGCATCCCGCAGCAGGGCTTCGACGGCGTCTGACCCTGTCTCGGTCAGCGTAACATTCTTCTGCTTTTCATCTTTATCGAAAGCGTCAGGCACCTGCACTAGGCGCGCAACAACGGCATCCACAGAGCGATACAGATCGGAGCTATCTTCTGCCGGACCGGAAATGATCAGCGGCGTTCGCGCTTCATCGATCAAAATGCTGTCCACCTCATCCACGATCGCGTGGTTGAAAGGACGCTGCACCATATCGTTCAGAGAATACTTCATATTATCACGAAGATAATCGAAGCCGAACTCGTTGTTGGTACCGTAGGTGATGTCACACGCATAAGCTGC
Organism: Neokomagataea tanensis; assembly: GCF_006542335.1. GTDB lineage: Bacteria > Pseudomonadota > Alphaproteobacteria > Acetobacterales > Acetobacteraceae > Gluconobacter > Gluconobacter tanensis. The sequence goes on from NZ_CP032485.1 coordinate 531,032, forward strand.
ACGGCGTTCATCGTCAGACAAATTCGGGATGATAACGCCCGTCGTCAAACCGAGAAAACTGTACAAGGCCGACATTTCTTCTGCGTCACGCGAGGCAAGATAGTCGTTGACAGTTACGACATGAACGCCTTTGCCAGTCAGCGCATTGAGGTAAACGGCCAGGGTTCCAACAAGCGTCTTGCCCTCGCCCGTCCGCATTTCTGCAATGCGGCCGTCATTGAGCACCATGCCACCAATAAGCTGGACATCGAAATGGCGCTTGCCCAGCACTCTGCGCGCCGCTTCACGGCACACAGCAAAGGCTTCTGGCAAAAGTGCATCGAGCGTTTCGCCTTTCGCTAACCGCTCACGAAACAAAGTAGTGCGCTGGCGCAGCTCATCGTCTGTCAGTGGCTGAACCGATGCCTCAAGAGCATTGATTTCAGGCACACGGCGTTGATACGCCTTGAGCATACGATCGTTAGCGGAGCCGAAGACGGCGCGGGCGAGGCGTGCGAACATGCTGAACCTTGAATGCCGGGGCCTGAATCATTCCCCCATTTCCGACCGAAACGAAGGCACAACCCAAGCTAAATCTGTTTTCACGTCGTGTCGGAAATAGGACCCGGACCGCGTCTGGTCAATGCAGAGCAGCCCAAAACCAACCGGAAACGCATTTATTGTTCCATTCAACACGACAAAAAACCTCCCCGATAGTCCCTTTTCGCTTCCATGTGACCGAATAGTAACAGAGGACACCCTTGCGGGGATCTCTCGGCTTTGTCATGGTGCTGCCCTGTTGTTCATCCTCACTTATGTTGGTTCGAGGTATTTTCATGCGGCTTAACCGCTCTCTTCTCGCTGGTGCAACGCTCCTCACGGCAGCGTCATTCGTTCTTTCTCCTGCTCACGCTGCGCCAGCTCCTGCGGCTGCACCAGCACAGGCACCTACAGCGGCACCAGCCGCTCCCCCGAGCCCAACCATGGTTATTGCCACGGTCAATGGCGAAAAAATCACATTTGGTGACGTCCAGCATGCTGCATCAAGCCTGCCTCCACAGGCACGCCAGCTGCAGCCTTCCGTCCTGATCCCGCTGCTCGTCAACCAACTCGTTGACCAAAAAGCCATTCAGATGGTCGCCAACAAGGAAGGTTTGCAAAACAAGCCTGACGTTAAGGCAGCCATGGAAGCAGCTGCTAACGGTGCGCTGCAAAACGCTTACCTAGAAGAAAAAGTTGCACCTCTGGTTACGGATGCAGCGCTGCAGGATTATTATCAGGCGCATTACGCAAACCAGAAGCCTGAAGAAGAAGTTCACGCACGCCACATTCTTGTAGAGACCGAAGCGCAAGCCAAGGACATCATCAAGCAACTTAACCACGGTGCGGACTTCGCAAAGCTGGCAGCACAATTGTCCAAGGACAAGGGTTCTGCTGGTGCAAATGGCGGCGACCTTGGCTGGTTCAAGAAAGGCGACATGCTGCCAGCATTCTCTGAAGCGGCATTCTCCATGAAGCCAAACTCCATTTCACAAACGCCAGTGCATACGCAGTATGGCTACCATGTCATTCAGGTTCTGGGCTCACGCACAGCACCAGTTCCGACGTTTGAGCAACTGCACGATCAAATCCGTCAGGAAGTCATCCGTGATCAGGTGCGCACTGTTGTGCAGAAAGCTGAAGCACAGGTAAAAGTGGTTCACTTTGACGCGCAGGGTAAGCCCATCACGGCAGCACCTGCTCAGGCTGCGCCTGCTCAGAAGTAATCGTTATTCGTTCACACTGTTAGGTACATCATGGCTACGCCTCTCACTGTCTCCCCGCTCGCCCGTCCTCTTCCGGACCTTGCAACAGTGGAGGGTGTGCGCCTCTCAGCCGTGGCAGCTGGCATTCGTTACGCCGGCCGTACAGACCTGATGCTCGCGGAGTTTGTTCCCGGAACAATCGCTGCGGGCGTGTACACCAAAAATCTCTGCCCTGGCGCACCAATTGACTGGTGCCGTCAGGCTTTGAAAACGCCGACTGCGCGTGCCTTATTGGTCAATGCGGGCAATGCAAACGTCTTTACAGGCCGCGCAGGCCGTCAAACGGTAGAAGACTGTGCTGAGGCTCTAGCCGCGCACCTGTCCTGCCCAAAAGATGAAATCTTTCTTGCTTCAACGGGCGTGATTGGCGAAGTCCTTCCGCCAGAGCGCATCATCAATGCCCTCCCCGCAGCGCAGCAAGGCCTCTCAGCTGATCACTGGGAACAAGCAGCCCGCGCTATCATGACCACGGATACGTTTCCCAAAGCCGCACGGCGCGACATTACGATTGATGGCACGCCCGTCCGTATCCAAGGCATTGCCAAGGGCTCCGGCATGGTAGCCCCAGACATGGCAACAATGCTTGCCTATGTCATGACAGATGCCAGCCTCCCACAGGACGTTTTACAGACGCTTCTCTCGCGCTTCAGCCAAAAAAGCTTCAATGCCATTACCGTGGACTCGGATACATCGACGTCCGACATGCTCATGGCCTTCGCTACACAGCAGGCACAGCACAGCAAAATCACGGATGCTGACGCTCCGGCCCTGTCCGAATTCCGCACAGCCCTGCAAGAGGTCCTTCAGGAACTCGCCCTCCTTGTTGTGCGTGACGGCGAAGGCGCGACAAAACAAATCCGCATTGATGTCACAGGCGCAACATCCGACATTTCGGCGCACAAAGTCGCTCTTAGCGTTGCCAATTCGCCTCTAGTAAAAACAGCTATCGCTGGAGAAGATGCGAACTGGGGCCGCGTCGTTATGGCTGTGGGCAAGAGCGGTGAACCAGCTGACCGTGACACATTGGCTGTCGGTGTCGGTGGTGTGTGGATCGCGAAAGAAGGTAGTGTCGTACCAAATTACGACGAGACCCCCGTAGTAGCCCACATGAAAGGGCAAGAAATCGACATCACGGTAGATCTCGGCCTCGGTTCAGGCTCAGCTACTGTCTGGACCTGTGATTTAACACATGGCTACATTGATATTAACGGCTCATACCGCAGCTAAACACTTCATTTTACACAATCGAACGGCTGTCTTTTAAGCTCGTTCGTACACAAGAACGGGAGCGGGGGTTGCTTCGCTTCGGTTCTGATTCTAGCACAAACCATGTTCCAGCTTCGTGGAACGGACGGGTATAGAGGAAAACGAATCATGGCTTCTCAAACGCATGTCGTTGTTCTCGGGGGCGGCGTCGCAGGCCTTGAGGCGGCATCTTCACTCAGCAAGAACAAAGACCTTGCTGTAACACTCGTGGACCGCAGCCCGGTTCACTACTGGAAACCTGCCCTCCACGAATTCGCGGCTGGCACCATGCGCCATGACGGGAACTGCGTTCCCTTCACCGAAACCGCAACGAAAAATGGTTTTACGTTTGCGCAGAGCGTTCCAACAGCAATCGACCGCGCAGCGAAAACCGTTACCCTCGAGAACGGCACAACTCTGCCCTACAGCAAGCTCGTGGTCGCACTCGGGTCGAGCGCCAATGACTTTGGCATCCCCGGCATCGTTGACCATTGTCGCTTTTTGGACAGCCTGAACGACGCTGACACACTCTACGCCGCATTTCGCGAGGCAGCACAGAGCGCCCGCGCAAACGGCAAGAAGCTAACCCTCGGTATCGTTGGTGGCGGTGCAACGGGCGTGCAGCTCGCAGCAGAATTTTGTAAATCTCTTGATAAAGCAGTCGGCTTCGGTCCGGCAGTTCGCCGTGAGCTGCTTGATGCCGTGCTGATCGAGACTGGTCCGCGCATCCTACCCGCCTTCCCGGAAACCGTCTCGACAGAGTCCGCTCAGGAACTCGAGAAAATTGGTTTCTCGGTCCGCACGGGCGCAATGGTGGTCAGCGCTGACGATACAGGATTTAACCTGAAGTCTGGTGAGCATATCCCCTGCGACCTTCGCATCTGGGCCGCAGGTGTCCGCGCGTCCAATGCAACCAGCCTCCTTGATGGCTTGGAGCGCGGCCGTTCAGGGCAACTCAGCGTCACGCCGACCCTGCAAACAACCCAAGACCCTGACGTGTTTGCTATCGGCGATTGCTCCCGTATCGATAGCGCCCCTCTTGCACCGACAGCACAAGTAGCAAGACAGCAGGGCGAATATCTTGGCCGCGCCCTGCCGCAAATTGTTGCTGGCTCAACGCCTCCAGCCTTCGCGTATCATGACCGCGGTGCGGTGGTTGCACTTGGAAACTACAACGGCTGGGGCATGTTCGACCCTCAGCGTGGCTTCGGTGGCGGACTTTTGAGTGGGCTTTTCGCCCGTATCGTGCATGAAGGTCTTTACCGCCAACATCAAGCTGGCGTGACAGGTCTTTGCAAGGCTCTAAGCGAAACATTGCGCGAGCGCTTTGCACCAGCACGCCCTGATCTAGGCGGCTAAAACAAACTCGGTGGTAAGGTGGACTTTCTCTCAGGAAAAGCCCACCTTACCAGTATTATGACGACTCCTGACACGCATGCCACATTAAACGGCCCCTTTGATCCGGCCGTTCAAAACAGCCTAGAACTCAAGGGTTTCGCGCGTGTCCCACACGACGTCATGCGCCCTGCTCTGGAACAACTCGGTCTAAAAGACTGGGCCTCATTTGCCGAAAGCTGGAATCACCTCGGCTTAGACCGCTACATGGCGGATGCCGGGCGCTATCGCAGGCGCCGATACGCAACTTTTGCGGTCGACCAGACAACCATTACCCCCAAACAGCGCCAACCTCATTACCAAAGCCGCGACCATAATATTTTGAACGGTGGCATCCAACGCTGGTTTAAAGCCATTGAGCCGCGCGTCGCTGCTCACCCGGCGATGCATGCGGCCATTCGCGCCATTGCATCCCTTGCCTACGCGTTAACACCCGCCGAGAGTCGGCCCCACACATGGCACGCAGAAGTTCATCAGTTCCGAATCGAAGCGCTACCCGATGAAGCGGGCCAACCAACGCCCGAGGGTATGCACAAAGACGGTGTGGACTGGGTATTGGTGCTCATGATCAATCGTAGCAACGTAGAGCAAGGCACGACCACTATTCACGATAACGAGCAAAACCTTCTCGGCTCTTTCACCCTTACAAACCCACTTGATGCTGCGCTTGTTGATGACCACCGGGTGTTCCATGGCGTTACGCCCGTTACGCCAATCAATCCGGCGCAACCTGCCTACCGTGATGTTCTCGTGATCACATTACGGCACGAATAACCCCCACCCTCACCACAAAATGAAACTGATCCATACTATGTGCTATATACTCACTTCAGTTTCACTTTTTAGCCAAGGCTAGACGCTCCATGTTCCATCGCCTGCTGTGCGCTGCCCTGCCCCTTCTTGTCGTTGCTACAATCAGTGCCCCTGCGCAGGCCCGCCACCGTGCGACGCGTTCGCACAGCGCTGCATCCATATATCCGGCTCCGGTTATTTTGGCGGCCCACCCCGGAACGGCTTTGGATCATGACGCGCGGACGCTTAACGAAGATGATCTGGCTGACGCTGCAAAGCACCACGACTTTCCTGTGGTACTTGTAGGCTCTGCTCCGCTTTCGTCCAAAAAAGGAGACGAAGCCCTCTTTGTCCAATTACAGTCGGCGCGACTCTGTGGGTCTGCAGGCTGCACAACTTCAGTTTACCTGCGCCACGATAATAACTGGACGACCGTTCTAGACTCCGTGAACGGCGACATTTCTGTTTTAGGCACGAGCCACCGGGGCATGAAAGACCTACAAGTCGGCCGCAATGATCGCTGGATTTGGGATGGCAGCCAGTATCAGGACACGCTGAACTCACCCGCTATGCCGAATATACGCTAATTTTAAGGAAGCTGGAGCGGGTGAAGGGAATCGAACCCTCGTATGCAGCTTGGGAAGCTGCCGTTCTACCATTGAACTACACCCGCAGACACCCGGATCTATAATCCTATCACTGCAAAACTGCAATCTCCTTCCCGCATATATATACTGTTGACGACAGTATAAAACTCCGCTCATAGTCCATGACTGTGGAAGCCTTAAAGGCCTAACCACCCTCGTGATTTGAGCGGCCGGCTTGCGGCGAGGTTAAAAAATTGCGCTAAAGAGGCCCTGAGGTTACCCCGATTCCCCAGGACTTCCACGGCCCACCACAGGCGCAAAATCCCTATGCGGGATTCTGCCCCAACGGAGGGACTGACCCTAATGCCATCACATGACTGGAAAACCGCGACACGCCTCCTGCACGATGCCCCGAACCGTACACCATACGGCGAGACGTCTGAGGCACTTTTTCTAACATCCGGCTTCGTTTACGACAGCGCCGAGCAGGCAGCAGCCACCTTTACCGGCGACGTAGAGCGCTTCCAATACTCACGCTTCGGCAATCCTACGGTCGATACATTCCAAGAACGCCTCGCCTTACTTGAGGGAGCAGAGGCCTGCATTGCCACCTCAACAGGCATGGGCGCAGTATCATCCGCCATTCTTTCACATGTGAAAACAGGTGATCGCGTCGTTGCGTCACGCGCGCTCTTTGGTTCTTGCTACTGGATCGTAACGTCACTCCTGCCTCGCTACGGCATTGATATCGAACTCGTCGATGGCAGTGACCACGATGGCTGGAAGAAGGCTTTGTCTAAGCCTACAGCCGCTGTTCTTATTGAAAGCCCATCAAACCCAATGCTGGATGTGTTGGACATTCAATTCATTGCAGATTTGACGCATGAGGCAGGCGGCCTGCTCATGGTGGATAATGTGTTCGCCTCTCCTCTAGGCCAATCACCACTGAAGCTCGGCGCAGATGTAGTGCTATATTCCTGTACCAAACATATTGATGGTCAAGGGCGTGTCTTGGGCGGTGCTGTCCTTGGCACCAAAAGCTGGATCAGCGAGACGCTCCAACCTTTCACCCGCAACACGGGAAATGCTCTTTCTCCCTTCAATGCGTGGGTTTTACTTAAAGGCCTCGAAACCCTGCAACTACGCACGGAAGCAATGGCGCGCAATGCCGCGCAAGTCGCAGATGCCCTCGCCGAGCTTTCTGGCGTAAAAACGGTGCGCTACCCGGGGCGGGCGGATCATCCGCAAGCCTCTCTTGCCAAAAAACAAATGAGCAATGGTGGCTCTCTCATCGCCTTCGAGGTCGAAAACGGACAAGCTGGAGCATTTGCCTGCCTTAACGCGTTCTCCCTTATTGCCATTTCGAACAACCTCGGAGATGCGCGCAGCCTCGCGACACACCCGGCAACAACCACACATATGCGCGTTGCTGCGGAAGAGCGGGCACGGCTTGGGATCACCGACGGGGTTATTCGCCTTTCCGTCGGACTGGAAGACCCTACAGACCTGATCAATGATCTACGCATCGGTGCCGCTGCAGCACAAAAGAGTTCATAACATAACCTGACATCTGCATGGCCCTGCGCTACAATTGGGCCATGCAAGATAAACCATCCCCCCGCAACTCGTCACCGACCCGGAAACGGCCTTAGCCGAGGCGATGGAAAATGCACCGCGTTTTTCCGAAACAACACAAGACGTTACCGTCACCGTAAGAATATTTTGGCTGGATGATCAGTCCCAGCCGGAAGATCACCGCTATGCTTGGGCCTACCATATCAGCATAGAAAGTACGCGCGGAGACACGGTGCAACTCGTTTCCCGCAGTTGGGAAATCGTAGACGCCCTCGGTCGTACTGAGCATGTCCATGGAGACGGCGTCGTCGGTGAACAGCCCTTCATTTCACGTACCGAGCCTTATATTTACACGTCTGGCGCCATGCTCACGACGCCAAGCGGATTCATGCGTGGTGTCTACCACATGGTTGAACCCAGCACCGGCAAACGCTTTGACGTGAATATTCCAGTCTTCAGCCTGGATAGCCCACACCAATACGGCCTCATTCATTAAACCATGTCCCTGCGCGCCATCACCGAATTTTCATACCGGTTGCAAGCTATGACCAGCGATAAAAACCTATTTGTTTTTTACCTCGGCGGAGAAGCACCCAAAGCGAACATTGAAGTTCACGACGTGCAATTTGCCATAGCCAAAAACGCAAAAGACGCATACCCGCCTTTGATCGAACGCTGGTTCGGCACGCGCGCATCATTGCACATTGATGCGTATGGCGTGCTGAAATGGGCCGATGGCTATGCAATTTCCGTTCGTCCCACGCCGTCGGCATCAAAACAAAAACTCTATTTCATCAACATGGGTGGATATCTTCCCGGCGCTTTAACGGAAGAGCACGCTTTTACCTTCCTCGTCGCCGCCTCTCCTGAAGTTGCCAAAGCCCGTGCCCGGAAGATGCTGCTCACTGGGCACGACCATCAGCACCGCGACAATCTAATGGAAGTAGATGATTGCGTTTTACTCGACACAATCGATGGACATTTCATACACTTAGAGCCGAGCAGCGATGGAACCCCGATAAAAGCCGAGTGGCAGGGCTACCAACCCATATAACGCCCAAAACACGGCAAACCCGTGATTGCCTTACAGTCCAAGCCGCCTTCGGCACGCCTAGTACTCGTTTTTTTCACCTGCCAAGGGAATCGAGGTGGGTCTGCCGGGCGTTCCGGCATAAGTTAGTAACAATACGGTCGGTTCATCCCCGGCAACACCCCTGTGAGGATCATTTTCGCTCTCGGCAAAGGCCTCGCCTTTGTGGAACGTTTTTGTCTTTCCGCTTGCTTTATCTTCGATCGTGAGAGTGCCTTCCAGCACATAGCCTGCGTTCGGCACGGGGTGCTCATGCCATGGTAGAGCTGCGTGGGGAGCAATCGTAATCTTGAGCACTGTCAGTTGCGGCTTACCTTGCGGATAGGATGTGTAAGCGTCGCCATTCCAAGCATGATCCGCTTGCAGCAGTTTTTCTGCATGCGCTGTCTGCCCTGCATGATCATCAGCTGACGCGCTCGACATCGTGCAAAGTGATCCGAAAACCAGCCCCAAAAAGTATCGCTGCTTTCTCATACAACTCATCCTTCGTTCCACATTCCTTGCCAAAACTAAAAAACGCTGAATAGTCGCATCAGTTTGCTTCATTTCCCCTCTTCGTCAGGTCACATACACGCGCAAAACATCTCTCCCTCCCCTTGACGAGGCGTGAAGGGCAGACCATTCCTCCTCCCATGCGTATTGCTGCCCTTCTCCTCGCTGCCGGCCGTGGTCGGCGCTTCGTCGAATCTGCACCACAAGCTGACGGTGCCAGCAAACAGTTCCGGTTGCTCCACGGAAAGCCAGTCATCCGTCGTGCAGCTGAAGCATTGCTCCCTCACGTCCATATTCTCCTGCCCGTGGGTGATGACCCATTACTGGCAGAAAGCCTAGCCGGCCTAGATGTTCTCACTCCCGTTGCTGGTGGCGCAGAAAGACACGACAGCGTCCGTAACGGGCTGGAGGCATTAGCAGCCCTACCCGAACCTCCTGATCTTGTTTTGGTGCATGACGGTGCGCGCCCTTGCGTCCCTGCTTCAGTTGTTCAGGGTGTCATTGAGGCGCTGAAAACCCATGCAGGCGCTATTCCGGCCATCGTTGTAAGCGATACGCTCAAAAAAGTGTCCGGCAACATCATTACCGGGACCGTCCCGCGCGATGGAGTTTTTCGGGCGCAAACACCTCAGGGCTTTCGTTTTACAGAGTTTCTTACTCTACATCGCACGCATCCTGATGCACGCACGGACGATGCTGCACTTCTCGAGCAAGGCGGACACCACGTCGCCATTGTTCCTGGTTCCGAGAATAATATTAAACTAACCGTTGCGGAGGATATGATGCGCCTAGAAGGAATAATTGCAGGGAATATGTTGCCCCGCGTCGGCCTTGGCTATGACGTTCACGCTTTTGCCGATGATCGTAAGCTGATCCTTTGCGGAATCGAAATTCCACATACGCGTGGTCTCGCTGGCCACTCCGATGCCGATGTTGGTATCCATACACTTTGCGATGCCATCTATGGTGCCCTGAATGAAGGCGATATTGGGCGCCATTTTCCACCAAGTGAAGCCGAGTGGAAAAACATGGACTCAGCGCGCTTCCTGATCCATGCAGGTGAACGCATTCGCGCGCGCGGGGGCTTTCTCGTGAATGCCGATATTACTCTCATCTGCGAACGCCCTAAAATCGGCCCTCATGCTTTGGCTATGCAAGAAAGACTGGCAGAACTCCTAAAAGTCAGCGCCAGCCGTATCTCTGTCAAAGCTACGACCTCAGAGCGCCTCGGCTTTACTGGCCGTGAAGAAGGCATTGCTGCAACGGCAACCGTCAGCATCATGGTGCCGGATTCCGGCGAAGTGTGAGATCATTTATCTGGCTTAAAGGCGCCCTCCTCCGCACCTTTGAGCCAGACCACTCCGTCATATTTAAATTTTACAAGTACAGTTTTATCAATTCTTTCGAACCATAAGCACCACGCTTCATATAAAATTAATAAAACTCCATAATAATATTATTTTTGGAGTTTTAATTTGTCATGACAAAACATATTAAGTCATCAATTTCTAAAAAAATACTGACTATAACTTTATCTTCTTTAATATTCGTACAAATATTTGCGACAATTATTTCAAGTTCATATATAGTTAAAAATACCCGTCAAAATATGGAGCAGGAAGCACTACTCAAAGTAGATGGACTCTCAACTTCAATACGTAATGAAATTACTTACCGGGACAACATTATAAGATCTATCAAAGCATCCATAGAAAATAGCTCGCAAAATAATTCTCTTACGCGAAAGGAAATACTCGACCTTTTAATGTTAAATATGTCTGCATATAAAAAACTATATGCTGTTGATTTTAAAGAAATACCTCATGGATTACCTAATTTAAAAGACGGTGAAAGTAATTTAGGCACTAATTTGCACGGAATATTTTTACCTTATTTAGTACGAAAATCCAATGATCATATCGAGTTATACACCCCTGCCGAGCATTACGGGGACGTTTATAATAATATAATAAACACAGGTAAATCATCAGGGCTAGAGCCCTATATAGATATAGAAACAAAAATACCTATGGTTTCCCCCACCTATCCTATTACCATAAATGGGAAACGAGTGGCCGCTGTGGGCGTTGATATACCACTAGACTGGATATCGGAACTTCTCAAAAAAGCAAAAATAACGGAAAATTCTTCCGTTTCATTACTATCCGATAAAAAACTATGGATTTACAACCGTAGAAATACGTCGAATTTAGAGGCGTATAATGACCCGCACAGTTCTCTCATTGACCGATCTATACAAACACATACCTTCTCAATTGATTATGCCTATAATGATGGAAACAATATCCGCATCGCATCACCTGTAAAGCTTGATGGTTTTGATCAAGTATGGACTATAATAGTTAATATACCCAATAAGGATTTAAATTATCCTATATATAAAAATATCGCTAAAATTATAATACCAGGGATTATACTTATAATATTATCAACCTTATTAATATTTAAAATACTCAAGAACTCTCTTAAAGAGCCCCTCGATCATATTTTGGATTCAGTTTCCACCTTAGAAAAAGGAGACTACACGCGCATAACCGCTGACCTTAACCGCACTGATGAAATAGGCGCTATTTCGCGCGGTCTGGAAAACTTTCGTACATCGCTCTTACAAGCCGAAAAGAATAACACCCTACAAGTACTTGAGCGCGAACAAGCAGCACAGGAACGAAAGCGCGTTTCCCAACAAAAAGAACGTGAGGAAATTGAACGCCTAAATGTCTCCGAAGCCATACGTAAAGGGCTTTCCGCTCTAGCTGAGGGGAATATGGCATACCGTATTGCAGATGAATTCCCAGAACACTTTGCCGTTATGAAAACCGACTTTAACGCTGCCTGCACACAACTTCAAAAAACTATTGCGGCTGTTCAAAGCGGTGTTGTCGCTATCGGGGCAGGTGCCAAACAAATTACCACCTCCTCCTCTGACATGGCACGGAGAACGGAACAACAAGCTGCAAATATCGAAGAGTCTTCAGTCGCTCTTAACCGCGTTGTAGACATGGTGCGCGAGTCCTCAAACAATGCAGCCCAAGCTGCCTGCGTCACGGACGCAGCACGAAAGCGGGCAGAAGCATCAAGGGAAATTGTCCAGTCAGCCGTGAATGCCATGGGCGAAATTGAAGCCCGCTTTGTCGAAATCAATCAAGTCATTGGATTGATCGACGACATTGCCTTCCAAACCAATCTGCTCGCGCTGAATGCGGGCATTGAAGCTGCACGTGCGGGAGAGGCCGGACGTGGCTTTTCTGTTGTTGCTACCGAAATACGCAATTTAGCTCTTCGATCAACCGAGGGTGCCCGCAATGTAAAAAGCCTTGTCTCTAACTCGGCTAATTTTGTTACGGATGGAGTAAACCTTGTCGATCGTACTGGTGATGCACTCGGAGCAATTTTTCAACAGATGAACGATATTGACCACCTCGTGTCATCGATTGCTCAAGCAGCAAACGCACAATCTATAACATTGGAAGAAATAAATAGCGCCGTACAGGAAATGACGACGACCACTCAGCAAAACGCAGCCTTAGTTGAAGAAAATACCATGGCCATATCCTCCCTTAACCAGGAAGCTGTCGGCTTGGGTGAGCAAACATCGTTTTTCCGTGTTCGCCCTCATACCGAGAGGCATAAAAGCTCTGCACATAAAACAGCCCACGAAGACTGTATTATTTGGTGAAATTTTGGATATTCCAGCAAAGATAAAGCCTGCTGGAATATCCCTCGATTACGAGCATTCCTACGAAGAAATGAATGCCAGTATGTCTTCGTTAATTACGTCTGCATTAACGGTATGCATTCCGTGCGAATAGCCGGGGTAGATTTTCAGCGTGCTATCTTTCAGAATTTCGTCCTGTAGAATAGCCGCATTTTCGTACGGAACTACCTGGTCATCATCTCCCTGAAGGACGAGGACAGGTACGGTGAGCGCCTTTAAATCATCGGTCTGGTCCGTCTCCGAAAAGGCTTTGATCCCCTCATAGTGGGCCAAAGCGCTTCCCATCATACCTTGGCGCCACCAATTATGAATTGTGCCATGAGCAATTTTGGCGCCTTCCCGGTTTGCCCCGTAAAAAGGCCCCGAGGGTACATCCTGGAAAAACTGCGCTCTGTTTTGTGCTAGCGCGGACCGAAAACCGTCAAATACATCAAGCGGCACACCTTTCGGGCTTCGCTCAGCCTTGAGCATAAGCGGGGGCACAGCACTCAACAACACAGCTTTAGCAACACGGCCTTGAGGCTGCCCGTACCGAGCTACATATCGCGCAACCTCTCCGCCACCTGTCGAGTGTCCAATATGGACCGCGTTTTTCAGGTCGAGATGCTCTACCACAGCCGCAGCATCGGCCGCATAATGGTCCATGTCGTGCCCTTCGCTCACCTGCTCAGAGCGACCATGGCCCCGCCGATCATGCGCCACGACACGAAAACCTTTGCCCAGAAAAAACAACATCTGGGCATCCCAGTCATCCGCAGAAAGCGGCCAACCATGATGAAAGACAATTGGCTGGGCCTCTTTCGGCCCCCAGTCTTTGTAAAAAATTTCTACGCCGTCGGATGTTGTGACAAATGGCATGGCCTGTCTCTTTTCCGTTTCGGAATTCACTACAAGGCAAAAGATAATCCGGACGATTATCTGATCTTACATTGGGTGCATCATATATTTTTACCAGTGTGCATCCCCACCTAGCCGCAACAAAACGCTTTTCTTAATCAAACACTAAAAAAGCCCCAGTATATTATGATACTGGGGCCCGAATTACGCTGCAGCAGCGCCAATTTTAGAATGGTGCATCAATATCAACCACATCAATCAATTTGTGATTTACAAACTCTTTAATACCCAAACCGATCAATTCACGTCCAAAGCCAGAGCGGTTTACCCCACCAAAAGGTAGATCCGCTTTCACCATCGTAGGGTGGTTTACAAAGACCATACCCGTGTTGATCTGTTCAGCAACTTTAGAGCCGCGGGCCTCATCTTTAGTGAAAACCGAGCCCCCCAAGCCAAAAGGTGAGTCGTTTGCAACGCGGATAGCCTCAGCTTCGTCCTTCACGCGGTAAAGCTGCGTTACCGGGCCGAAAAACTCCCAGTGGCGCGCTTTATTATCGCTGTGCAAACCGGTCATCAGCAGAGGTTGGAAGAATGCCCCTTTCTCAGGAACAGCCGCTCCAATTACTTCAACTTGGGCACCTTCTGCTTTGGCATCCTCAACCTGCTTGGCTAAGTCATCCGCAGCCTTTTGCGAAGACAACGGCGCAAGCGTCGTGGCCGGATCCATCGGGTCCCCCGCCTTCAGCTTTGCAACCTCAGCTTTATAAACCTCAAGGAAGCGGTCGTAGACGGCATCAACGACGATCAAGCGTTTAGAAGAAACGCAAACCTGACCCGCATTCCAGTGACGCCCAAACGCAGCCCATTTTGCGGCTTTTTCAACATCTGCATCTTCGAGCACGACGAAGGCATCAGCCCCGCCCAACTCCAGCGTTGCTTTCTTGAGTGCTTTGCCAGCGATCCCCGCCACGATTGAACCCGCCGTTTCAGAACCGGTAAGCGCGACGCCACAGACGCGCGGGTCTTCCAAGATTACAGCCGTATGGTGACGGGCCGCAAAAATGTTCTGGAAAGCCCCTTTAGGAAGACCAGCTTCAAGCATCAACTCTTCTGAAATCGCCGCACATTGCGGGACATTACCAGCGTGCTTCAGGAGCACTGTATTACCGGCTGAGAGCTGTGGAGCGATGATGCGTGCGACTTGGTAGAAAGGGAAGTTCCACGGTTCAACGGCAAACACAATGCCTTGCGGCTGATGGACCAATTTGGCTTTGCCTTCCGCGGACTTAGCTACCGGGAGGTCTTCAGGCTTCAACAGAGCTTCAGCGTGCTGTGCGTAGTAGTCAAAGATGTCTGCTGACAACTCGACTTCCAGCTTCGCCTCTGTAAAAAGCTTGCCCATCTCCAGCGTTGCGAGGCGCGCATATTTATCGATATCACGGCGCAGGATGGACGCTGCTGACGCCATGATTTTTGCGCGTTCTGCGAAAGATACTTCGCGCCATTGCACAAAGGCTGCATGGGCGTCGTCTAGTGCCTTATGTACCTCTGCATCTGTTGCTTCTGGGAATGTTTTGAGCGTCTCAGCAGTGTAGGGATTGATCGTTGCGTAAGCCATCGAAAGCTCCTTTGCTCATCAGCGGAACCTACTTCACCCCGGCTTAGGCCGATCGGCTTTCGGTTCTTTTCTAAGTAAACGCCATTTAAGCAAATTGGTTAAGAGGCTCAGAGTTCAAGTTGTCTTGTACGATCAATCCCGAAAAATTTACCCGTGCAAAGCACAGACTACGACGATCAGGGGCGTAGCAGCCAGTATCGCCCATGCACCGAGTGACCCAAAACGCACTGCACGCGCACGAAACCGCTTCAAAGATTTGCATGTTGCATCAGACATTTAAGTCTAACCTTTTTCTAACTTGATGACTCGGCATCTCTGCTTCGTCAGAATGAGATGATATGGCGGCTTAGCTCTCTCGGAAGCCAGTCACTAATCATCTCGAATTGTCACGTTGCGGGTGCTTTGGCAGGAGAATATGGCGGTAAGATGAAGTTTTTACGACACGTCATCCTACCACTGCGTAAAGCGCTGTTATTGCTGAGATAGCGCCAAAAAAGTCACAGCGTCTTGCAGGTCATTTTGGCGGGTATGAATAGTCGCGGTCAGTTCTTTGTCACCGCCCCACACCGCCTCTTGCTTGCGTTCATCGGCGGTAATAATGGACACGGCCTGCTCAAGCGTAAGGCCACCTTCCAGCAAAGCAAGCCCGACCAGTACGCTGCCGCCAGCCTGCACAATCACGCCCAGCGCAGCCAGTTCAGCTTCATTGCGCTCTGCCAGCCAAAGTTCCAAAGCATTTACATAGTCCGGTGCTTGCGTAACGGGCATTAACCCCGTTGTTACAACAGGGCGTATCTGCCGCTCTGCCAACCACGCCATCAGCCTCTGTAACGACTCGCCACCGGTGCCTCCATCGTAACACAAAGCGTCATCCAGCCCGAAAGACAGCAGCGCTGAGCGCGGAACCGACATATCAGGTCGGATGCGCTCAATCATTGTGCCTGTTATGCGCGTCAATGGCAGGGATTCGGGCTGAAAAGTGCCTTCTTCAATACGCCCCCACTCTGCGGCAATCGCCTCCGCAAGAGGGCGCTGCGCTACAGCCAGCGTGCTTCCTTTGGGCAAGCGTATCGGACGCCCATCCAAAGCGGGCATGTATACTGTCCCGAGGCCGTGCTCAGCCTGTTGTTCTATGACTGAGACACTCTTCCAAAATCGCCTTTTTGCGCTCAATGCAACACTCCCAGTGCCTTTAATAAATCACTCGCCCGATTATGATGTCGCTCATTCGCCTTGGGCTCAGGCCCGGGCTGGTTTTGCCGCCCCGCAGCGAGCCATGCTCCACACGGATCATCTGATGTGTCAGACGCTCCCCCGAGTGTTAATTGGGCATTGCCGTTTGCATCGCGCTCCGGCTGCACACTCAGATTATGCCAAGGACCATCCAGCATAATTGGCGCTGATGCTTCCGCACCAGCAAGCTGAAGCGATGGGCGGAGATGCAAAGTAAGGTTCTCGGCCACAAGCCCGATCTGACCATGGCCAGAAACCTGCATATTGCCTGCCTGCAAGCCCAGCGCATCCACTATAGCACTACCATCAGACAGCGTCAGATGTGTGCCCAAACACCGCAAACTACGCTCACCATTCCCGATAAACGCTGCAGCTTGCGGACCTGCCAAATGCGCAAGCCACGTGCCGCTAACGCGCGCATCAACCATTGAAAAGCCAATACTCCCCGCCAAAGTGGCTCGCAGACTTTCCGTATCCTGCCCTGCACCACTCAACTCGCCAACAATTTGGACAGGTCCACGCAAAACCTCCGGCATTTCTATAACGCCCTGCACCCACTCCGCAGGCATGATGAAGGAGGACGCCTGCACGTGCAGATGTGCTGGCAAGGTTGACGCATCTATATCCAGCTTTCCGCCAAGAGGCACAGTCAGGCTCTGCCCTTTAAGGCCATCCACCATCAAATGCCCCGCTGACAAAGAAATTTGCGCTGAAATGCCTGCGTAATCTACTCCACCTGCATGCAACTGTTCTGCGCTGATGTGCATATCGCCATCAGCTTTACGTAGCCATTGCACCCAACTGGGCAAAGCTTTTTCAGTATTCTGCGCATCAGCCGAGGGGGGAGCTACTTCTGAAGCGCTCGTACCGCCTTTATCCGCGGCTGCTCCCATTTTTACCAGAGCTTGCGGCACGGAAGCCGGTGCTTTGGCCGTTATTGCAGCGCTTGTCGCTCCCTTTGGCGGGATTGAACTCCCTGACGCCTGCATAAGGGCATCTATGTCTAAATGCTTTGAAGTCAGCGAGCCGGCCAGATGCACTCGTGATCCGTCTGACCGTTTGATCAGCACATTCCCGGCTAGAGCAGCCTCTTGGCTCTCAAGTGCCAAATCGTCAATCGTATAGTCATGCTGAGCATTAATGGTGACTGCGCCTCCGACAGCAACGTCATGCAGCAGATTGAAAGGCGTATGCAGTTGGTCCGCCTTACCCTGCACAGTCAGTTTTGCGGTTGCTCCCAAAGAACCGCTCACAGTGAGTACCAAATTGTCTTGGGCGTTCAGTGGGGGCGATGAACTGGATGCGCCCAATGTATTGGAGAGCGACAAAGCCTCGCTACGCAACTCTGCATGTACCGGGACAAAATTGCCCTTGCCCGCTCTTCGCAAGAAATCCGTGATTCCAGCGAGCGTTCCTGCCTGCCCTGAAGCGTGCCAGTCGCTTCCCTGCCATTCAATATCCGTTTCCACCGACAAGGGGGCCTGCTCAGAATCCGCACCAATAGTTACATGCCCGAAAGTCACGTGCTTAATCGGTAAGTTACCCGCATGGAGATGTATTGCCGTCACTGTAATGCCTGGCATTGGCCAGTAGTTTCCTTGCGCGGCAACAGATTTTACGCTCAGGGCCTGCTTGTCGATGTCACCGGATAAGCTGATATCACCGCCAAATGACGGGATATGCGGCAAATCTGCGTGCGGAAAAAGCTTCTGCATGTCCTGCAGGTCAAGCCACTCCCCGCGGACACGCAATATCAAACCACGCATCAAACGTGGGTCGCTTATTGACCCATCAACATTCATCCAGTCACGCCGGGTATCCGGACCAAGCGATGTTGCAAGGCTGAAAGACCACGCTTGTCCGTTGGGTGTGGCCGCAGATCCAAACGCATTAAGCGCACCCAGATGTCCTTTTAACGAGAAGGGAGTTCCCGCATGGTCGCCAGATAGATTGATCCACGGGCTAGGCGTACGCAGACCCGCAAGATCCAAAGCCCGAACCGTAAAACCTCCACGCCAATGAAGGCGCTGGTCGCTCCAGAGAATTGTACTATTCGTGAGGTGTAAAGCATCGAGCGCTACGGCCCAGTGTGCTTCAATGCGCTTTGCCTCAAAGCCATTGACCGGCAGTGGAGCTTCTTCTTCCTGCCCGCGTGGAGCGTGGACCATCCAGTCCAACTGACCATCAGCCGCACGATGCAGCGAAATCTGAGCCCCATCCACGACAAAGTCCTGGAAACGGACTTCGCGCTGCAGAAGCGCCAGAACCGACAAACCTGCGTGCAATGAACCTGCTTTAAAGAACGGCTCATCACCGGGCCGAGACAACACAACGTTTCGTGCTACAATCGACGGCCACGGCAAGAATTGAATTGCTGATTGCTCGACTTTTAAATCAAGGCCCGTTTCCTGCTTAAGCGCAATCGCGACACGAGCGCGCAAAGCGTCTTGATCAACCAATACGTTGACTGCAACGCTGGCGCCGACGACCAGCACAAAAAACATGATTACAGCGACAACCAGCTTCTTCACGCTGAAGCTCCTCTTCCTCACCATACGAAAAGACACCGGACCATGCTGCGCGCATGGCCAGTGCCTTTGGGTATCTCGTGTCCTAGAACCGCCAGCAGGCTCTTTTGTTTCAGGCCTTCTTGGCGCGTATGCGCTTTGGCCCCGGTGTATCACCTGCAACAAAGCCCATTGTACGGAACGTCTCACGCATATGCGCGGACAAAGGAGCCGTCACAATCAAACGACCACCTGCAGGGTGTGGGATATCAAGCTCCCGCGCATGCAAGTGCAACTGGTCCAAAAACCCGTCTGGATGCGCTGTTTTTCCGCCGTAGCGCGGGTCACCCAGGATAGGCGTACCGAGGGATTCGCAGTGCACGCGCAATTGGTGCGTCCGCCCCGTTAAGGGAGACAACGCCAACCACGTGATTTTCTTACCCGCAGCATCAATGGTTTCGTATTCACTCTTAGCGGATGCCGCGTCTTCTTCATCCCGGCCAACAGGAACAACCAACGCCGCACCACCCGCGCCAACTTTGGCTAAAGGCTGATCAATAACACCTGAAGCTGGCTGAGGGCGCCCCACAACAATCGCCCAATATGTCTTTTTCACATCGCGGCTACGGAATGCAGCCGCCAGCTTGGCAGCCACACCGGGAGTCCGCGCAATGAGCAACAGCCCTGATGTGTCACGGTCAATACGGTGGACAAGGCGGGGGCGTTCCCCCTCATCCTGCCGCAAACCGTCTAACATCATGTCCACGTGCTTCGTGATTCCGGGGCCGCCTTGCGTCGCGAGGCCCGATGGCTTGTTCAGCACCATTAAATGATCATCCTTATAGATGACCATTTTTTCGATTTCGCGCACCATGTGCGGATCTGGCGGCGGTGGAGGCGCTGGGCGACTTACATCCGGCATCGGTGGGATACGCACATTTTGGCCGGGCAAAAGACGCGTGTTGGTTTGCACGCGCCCACCATCAACACGCACCTGCCCCGTCCGGCAGAGCTTTTGCAGCGCGCCTTGCGTCAAATTTGGGTAGTGGCGTCTGAACCAACGATCAAGCCGCAGGTCGGCTTCATCCTCAGTGACAATACGATTGCTTACTTTCATGACTCGCGGGATGCCCTTTTCGCAGCCCGGCTGTCCAGAAGTTTTCGCAATCTTCCTTCATATCCTCGCTCTGTTGGCTGATAAAGCACAGCACGTGGCATACCATCCGGGAAATAATTCTGCCCCGAGAAACCACCTTCCGAGTCATGGTCGTATTCGTAACCCCGTCCGTAGCCGATATCTTTCATCAGATTAGTGGGGGCATTCAAGATATGTGCTGGCGGCATTAAACTGCCTGTATCACGCGCCAAGCGCCGGGCTGCTTTGTACGCCGTATAAACAGCATTGGATTTTGGAGCCGTAGCAAGATGCACAACCAACTGTGCGAGAGCCAACTCTCCCTCGGGGGAACCTAAACGCTCAAAGCTCTGCCATGCCGAAATTGCCAGATTCAGTGCCGAAGGGTCCGCTTGGCCGACATCCTCCGCAGCAAAACGCGCTAAACGACGCGCAATGTAACGGGGGTCCTCTCCTCCTTCAAGCATACGAGCGAACCAGTACAATGCAGCATCCGGGTCACTCCCACGCAGTGACTTATGCAGTGCAGAGATCAGATTATAGTGTTCTTCCCGGTCCTTATCGTACAGCACGGCCCGCCGCGCCAAAAGCCCTGTCAAATCTCGGGAGGCCAAGGGCGGCACATCTCCCAAAGCCGCAATCTGCTCAACCATATTCAGTAGATAACGCCCGTCGCCGTCTGCCATAGCCCTCACCGTTGCGCGGGCTTCACGGTCTAGAGGCAAAGAACGCTCAATAACGCTCTCAGCACGCTGAAGCAAAAGCTCCAAGCTGGCATCATCCAAGCGATTCAGCACCAGGACTTGGCAACGGGACAACAAAGCCGCATTGAGGGCGAATGATGGATTTTCCGTCGTGGCACCAACCAGCACAACAGTTCCGCGCTCTACAAATGGCAAGAAACCATCCTGCTGTGCGCGATTGAAGCGGTGTATTTCATCTACGAACAACAGCGTGCCACGGCCAGTCATCTGCTGGCGGCGCTCAGCTTCATCGAAAGCTTTTCGTAAATCCGCCACCCCGGAGAACACAGCAGAGATTTGTGCAAAAGCGAGATCGGCCCGCCCCGCCAAAAGTCTGGCAATCGTTGTCTTGCCGCAGCCCGGCCCGCCCCACAATATCAAGCTCGACAAAGTGCCCCGCGCCAACATCCGCGTAAGCGTTCCTTCATCGCCCAACAAATGCCCCTGACCACACACATCTTCCAAACGGCGCGGCCGTAGGCGATCCGCCAAGGGCTGCGTTCGCGGCTGTGTCTGAGCAGTAGATGCCGCAGGCGAACGACGTGCGTGCTCAGACGGCCCGACATTGCGCGACGCGTTGTTTCCTGCTTTTCCCTGCTGAGGTGGCATGTCACCAAATAAATCAGACACAGCCGCGCTCCCTTTGTTTGTCCATCACCATACTGTCCACCGCCTTAGGCGTTCCGGGCGGTTCGCTTTTTGCGATGAACTCATAATCATTAAATTTGAAGTTTTAGTGCACCAGCTTACGAAGGGCTCCCGGCAACAAAATCGTAAATGGGTTAATGGTCAGAGCTGGTTCTGCCAACTTGCCGCGCACCCGAAACGTTGCTGCGAGCAATCCACCATTTTTTTCCGGGCTGAAAAGCTTTCCTACACCCGGCAAATGCCCCGGCATCGCATTCAAACCAAACAAAGGAATGATTGTTCCATCAAGAGCGAGTGCCGTATCGGTTACACCGATCTGCCCTTCAAGCGTAGCACCCAAAGCTTCATTTCCTATTGTACCATCCCGCAGGCCGACTTGCCCATTAGCCAGTGAGAGTTTGCTGGCAAAATGCTGAATGGCGAAACGATCCGTCCGGGTGCTCGCCCAGTGTAACGGCGACAGCCCCGATGCTACCGTCACAGCCAATGGTGGCTTCAAAACATCGAAAGCACCAATTTCAACATGCCCGATAAAAGGCGGCAAACCTAAGCCAACCCCGGCGCTGCCGGACAATTTGTCACCATTCTTAAACTGCCCATCAAGATGCGCCACACCACCCTTTATTCGGTCAAACAAACCCAGCCCGCTCAGCAGCGTACCCACATTCCCAATATCCAAAACGAAAGGCTGCTCAGTCTTGGCATCCGCCAAAATCCCACGCACGCGGCTGGGCGTCTCCATAGCAAAATGCGCGGTCCTCAATTGGCCGGCCTTCAGCTCCATCTGGGCACGTACCCCAGTCATCACTCCCGCAGATGAGAAATAAACATGCGGTGCATCCAGCGAAATAGACCACCCCCACGGGAAGGCTGCTGCCCCCCACACGTTGCACAGCCCTGACTTGGCACAGTTTTCGGCGCGTTCAACTGTGCAAGGACCGGCGTTAGGTCAAGCGGGTCCGCTTTAACATGCACACCATACGTCCCCGCATCGGTAAGAGGCAGATCTATCTGGGCAGAACCAAGACTACGCCCTATGCGAAAACCTTCCGCCACGACACGACGAACATGCCCCTGCTCCACAAAAGCTCGTCCCGCCACATCCAAGCTGCGACCATGAGCCTGCAAGCCATCAAGAGCGTTCAACTCATTGCCCACAAGCCCCAAATGGGCAGCAATTTGTGCATGCTCGCCGATAGGTTTTGACCATACGGGGAAACTGATTGCGGCATCTGTCAAATCTGCACTGAGCGCAACATCGGCCTGCCGGGATGCCAACTGCGTATAATGCGCCAAAAGCGCCAACTGCCCACGGTCAAAGCCCGGCACCGGCAGACCTGCCCGCGCAGCCTGCGCCGGAGAAATTGTCGCTCGGGCTGTAATATCCTGCGTGACGCTTTGCCCATTAGATGGCCGCAACGCCTCCACAACTTCCGCCTCAATCGGAATGCCTGACATGCGGCCAGTCCCATTTACCGAGAGACTATCTTCCGTTGCCCGCAATGTACCCTTTGCCGCATCCAAACGCCGCCCGAGAAGCACGTTCCCAAGCCCTACATCATGAAACGCCACGTCAACGCTGACCCGTATCGCATCATCACGAATATTCGGTAACAAAGGCATGGAGAGCATTAAGTGCCCATCAAATGCCCCTGCGTAATCGGTAAAAGGTAAAGGATGCTGGGACAATAAATGCAAACGCGGGTGGAGCAACACCTCATGAATTGCTGCTAGCGGCCCCAGAACATGCACCGCTATTTGCGCTGGAGGGCCACGATCATACAGATGCTCAATGCGAACGGCGCCATCAGGAACATACAACATTCCAGAGGAGGTTTTCTGCTGCCCATGGACGACGTCAATAACCAAGGTCTCAGGGCCATCAAAATGTAGCGAGGCACTTGCATGCTCTGCTGGCGGAACAGGACGCAGCCAATGAACCGTCACATCATCCGCTGTGAAATGCCCATCCATGAGTGTTGGCCTGATGCCATCAAACCCGCGCTCCGAATGAATATGCGAGGTCAGCGTCATTTTATGACCTTGACCTGATGTCAAATTACGCGTCACCCACTGACGTGCGCCTTTCATAAAACGCAACGGCCAGATCGTACCTAAATGCTCCAGATCAAGCGCATCTATTTCTGCACTTGCCTGCCCGTCAATTTGCCTTGGATTTTTCAGTCCATCCGCGCTGCCTTCACCATGCGCAGTAAGGTGCGTGATATGACCAGCGCTGTCTTGTACGGCGAGAGTAGCCTCTTGCACGCTCACTTTCACAGGACCGGAAAAGCCCGGATGCTGCATTTCTACCCCAATACGCGCACCGCCTTTAACGATGTGAATGGGATTGCCCTGCACCTGTTCAACCTCACCCTCTCCGAGTTGAACAGTAAGACCAGCCCGCACGGGCCTTGCTTCAAAGCCCCGTGACGCCAACAGCGCGTCACCCTCCAGCGCTATAGGTAACTTCCACTGCCCTGCCAGCGGTAGCACTGCCCCCAAGGCGGAAGGGTCGGTTGGCGTCATAGCAAAATGCCACGCGCCCATATTTTCTTGCTCTTTGCCTTCCGCGCTGAGCTGCGTGTGGGCTGTTCCGAGCGTGAGGTTGCTCTTCCACCGCCCAACCCACGCGCACTCTTTACCGTCATGCATCTTGCATACGCCATGAGCCTCTACAGGGCCGAGCGCAACGATCTCATCAGGTAACAAGCCTTTTACGGATACAGTCACATCATGGATATCAAGCACACCCAGCCGGTCGAGTTGCGTAGGAACACCACGCCCTTTATGTCCTTGCTCTGGCAAATCCAGCTCTAACGCGCCGTTAGCCGTTGAGCGTAGAGCAATATGCGTATGCTGTATCCGCAATCGGCGTGGTGCGATAACTCCATGAAGCAAAGGGCTTAACGATAGAACGCTATCAATCTCACCTGCTGTTTCGGCTATTTTTCCATCCAGCCCCCGGATAGTCAGGCAGTGCGCTTCCAACATAATACCCGCTGGTACACCGTCACGAGCGGGCTGCCATTGCAGGAACAGCCGCTCCCAAGCCAGCATCCCTGCTGGGTGGCCAGGAATCCGCCCACCAACAACAGGGATGGGCCCCATAAGGTGAGAGAGACGCGTAACCTCCAAGGGTCCGTGCGCCAAGCGCCATGCCAGCACCGCGCCACTCACCGCAGCCAAAGCGCAGGGCACAATCAACACCAAGCAGACCCAACGCGCGACATGCCAGTGCTTTGGCAAGTGCACACCGCCGCGGAAACGTCGACCGTGCTCTAAAAGGTCATGGATGTGGGATTGTGGTGAATGCCGGTGACGAGGGCCATGCAAACAAAAAACCGGCGCTCCGGCTCCTCTGGATCAACGTCAAAACCAGCAAGGCGCTAAGGCACCCTGCCGGCCCAAACTCTTACACGCGGGAGAGGCAGCACTCAGCCGAGTTGCGCCATGGCCTCCGTTACGAGCTGAACGTGCTCGGCGGGCTTAACGTTGCGCCAGATAAAGCGGATTACGCCTGCGCTGTCGACCAGGAAAGAGCTGCGCTCCATTCCCATATACTTGCGCCCATACATAGATTTCTCAACCCATGTACCAAAAACCTCAGCTATACTGTGGTCTTCATCAGATGCCAGAGGGAAATCCAAGGCGTATTTTGCCTCGAATTTCTGAATTTTCGCTATTGGGTCTGGGCTTACACCAATGACGGTTAACCCAAGACTGGCGAGGCTAGCCTTATGGTCCCGAATGGAACAGGCCTGCGTCGTGCAGCCGGGCGTATCAGCCTTCGGATAAAAATAAAGAAGGTAAGGACGCCCAGCCAGATCCGCGCTACTCAAGACGCGGCCGTCGGCCAAGTTCAGAGAAAGGTCGGGCACATGATCGCCCAATTTCAACGCAGTATCAGTCATGGAAATAATCATTGCCTGAGTACCTTTGCCTAATCAAGACAAAGGTACTCACAACTGTATCAATACCCTGGGTACATCACGACAGGCGGCGCAGAATACACCACAGGTGGAGGTGGTGGCGCGTACACTACTGGCGGTGCGGGTGGGCCATAAATGACGCGCGGAGCTGCATACACAACTGGCGGTGCTGGCGGGCCATAGACGACAGGTGGCGGTGCAGAGTTGCTCAACATCGCTCCACCAACGGCTCCAATAGCCAAGCCTCCTAAGATACCACCGATAACTGCACCAGTGTTGTTGTGACGATGCCATCCACCCATTGCTGGCGGACCGCCTCTCCAACCGGGGTTACCACCGCCCCAGCCGGGACCGGCATAGCCTCTTCCCGGGCCACCCCAGCCATGAGCTTGTGCATGAGGTACAACGGCACCGGGAATAATTGCCGCAGACAGAGCGAGTACTGAAACAGCAGCCACAGCAGCACGTTTGAAACGACGCATGGCCATTCTCCTTCGTTTACGTTGGGACGGATTATCTACCTATGAGATGGGACCGTCCCGATCGGACATCAACTCTGCTGATATCCCTCTTATGTTTCTTATATTGCCCCTAGATCATGGCGGAAAAAGGCACGGATCGTGGCAAGACCCTACGAAATTGTAACAACCGCACACTGAAGGCTTTCAGCCCCGCAAAACCGCTTAATGATCCTGCCTGTGATAGCCTAAAGGCGGGTCAAAAAGGCTGGTATCCTGCGGGGAGCGGGTCACACTATGCGCCTGCACAACAAGGCGTCCACCTTGCGTCGCGCCAAGCAGGAGACCGTCTGCGGTGTAACAAAAATCCGTCGGCTGCTTAGCGTTGTCGCCACTTTCCCACACAATGCATTGCTGCCCCGCAATCACTGCCGGACCGACTTGCCGCCACTCTCCCGGCGCTGACACGCCCGGCGGTGTAAACGAATCCCCCGGAGCCGCCACAACGGTTGCGCTATGGTCAACCGTATTAAGCACCATTAGTTTATGGTTCCGGTAATCAGTCAGCATCACGGTAGCAGAACCCTCCAGTTCTACCCTTTGCCGCAGCAAAGCCGCGCTCCAGCGCATTCTCTGGTGCATTTTCTGGCCTTTGGGGCCGTTCATGACATAGTCAATATCGGCATCTACACCAGGCGTTACGTAAGGAGCAGACAAAGGGCTGGCGCTTTGTACAGATGCACTCTGCTCGGCAGCATGGCACATGCCTACACCTGAAAGACCAAGCGCCAAGCCGAGAGCGAACGTCTTCATTGGCCGCCACCCACACCGGGGACAGGCCCTTCCGTCGGCGCTTTTGCAGAAGTGCTGGGAGGTTGGTCTGGCTGTGAGACAGTTCCATCCGTCGCTGAGTCGTCAGAAACAGGCGGCTCCCCTCCCTCGGGTGCCCCACTAGGCACAGCAGGAGTATTTGCCGACGGCACGGCCGCTCCACCAGAAACAGGTGCCCCAACTGGATGCGGCTTAATCGTTAGAGGGTGAAACCCATCCGGCGGAGCGAAGATTGAACTCGGCAAATCATGGTATGATACAGAAACAGCTTTTATCGCTCCCTCTGCGCCATCAGCGTCGACGCCATTTTCCGACAGGATAACCCCGTCCTCTGTTACGCAGGCTTCTGCTTTGCCGTGTGTATTAGAAATGCTCCATTTAACACACGGTACACCAGCAATAATGTCATGCCCGGAGCGGGTATAATTCATCGACAGGTCAAGCAAGAACGGATTGTGCAGACCATGCTGTGGGTGCAACTGGGTATAGAGGTGCTGCTCAAGCATGATCAGCGTAACCACACCATGCGGCCTATCCAAAATGGTAACGCCCCGCCCATCTGCTGAGTCGATACGCACCCAATCGCCCGAGCCTGAAAACGCGACTTTTACATCCTTGTTCTTTTGTTGTGCATCGCCTGCTTTTGGCATCATTTGCGGTGCCAGATGATAGACGACTGTTACATCTTTCATCGGCGCCAGACGGGGGTGGTCGCCCTGCGTTGCAGCGAGCGCCGGCTGGCTCCAAACGCTCACACCGCTTACAAAAGCCGCCGCATACATCACCCGACGCAGCGCCAGCGATACTGTAGGTTGAAACAGGTTCATGCCTGTACTCCTTTCGAAGGGTGAAGTGCATTAATTTCCCCACACAAAGCGGAAAAACCAAAATCATCTGGCCATGATGCGCGTACCGGCAACGCTTCGGCTAAAAGCGTATGGTATTGCTCACCGGAGATGCCAACTCCTCCCAAGCTCAACAAATGGGGAGTCGTGTACTGCGTGTCCAGCAACCGAAATCCCCCTTTACGTAACCCCGCAACCAGATGAACAAGCGCCACTTTGGACACGTCACGCATACGAGAGAACATGCTCTCCCCACAGAACACACCGCCCAGCGAAACGCCATAGAGCCCGCCAACCAAAGCCGTGCCTGACCAGACTTCTACCGAATGAGCATGGCCGAGGGCAAAAAGTGCTTCATAGAGATGCTGTAAACGCTCGCTAATCCACGTCTCCTCGCGCCCCGGCGCAGGCTCAGCACACGCACGAATTACAGCACGGAAGTCTTTGTCTGAAGTTACTGTGTAAGCGCCTGAACGTATCGTCCGCATTAGACGGCGCGGCACTGCCATGCCATCTAAAGGAATGATGCCCCTCTCTTCAGGGCTATACCAAGCTACGTCATCGCTCTCACGGTCAGGTGCCATAGGAAACACGCCCGCCGCATAAGCCTGCATGAGTAGCTCAGGTGTCAGTTGCTCTAACACCGTTCCTGTCATACGCCCCACTTCCAATAAGGTCCGCTAGTACTTTAAGAGCCGCCTATGATAGGCACAACAAAACGGCACATCTTTGCCCAGACCATAATCAGGGGATTCCCAACATGCCGCTCGCTTTTGTCTATCTTGCCGGTGCCGTTCTTGCCGCCCTCGTTTGCCTGATACAACCAGATGCTACCCCGCTGATGCTTCTTTTAGGAAAATTCATGCTGACGGGGTGTTTAGTTACAGCAATTTTCGAGATTTTTACTCTAAGCCGTAAATCCTAGATTAAACCCCACTCTAGAACGCCTCAGATGCCTGCGGCCCTGCCGCATGCATATCCACAGCAGCTTCATGCACAGCACGACCATGCGTCCGTTCCAAGCGCCGTATGGTGAAATGCGCGCGAGCAAGAGCCCTGTAGTGCGATAAGAACGCAGCATTAAGCGAAGCCCCACACAACGCGCCAGCAACCGGCACCATCTGCAAAGCAAACTTCCGCGAGAGCCCTATACCGTAATGGGCTGCAACCTCAGAAATGAGCATAACGATCGGGCGCCCTCGCAACAAAGCGCGCGCCGAGAAGAAGCCCAACTCGCCCTCTTCATCGCTGTTCCGTGATGGGAAACTGCGCAAAGCAAAGACTTCCAAACAAGCCCGGCGCGCCTCCTCAGAAGAGAGGTCCTCGCCCTCCTCCCGTGCTATCCGCGCAATCTCACGCATGATGGTCAGTGTCGTTACGCCGATATCTGGAGCCAGCCCAAAAATACCGCCGAAGCCACCAAGTGCACCAGAAACAGCAACCACAGCCTGACTTGCATTCTCACGCCAAGGGGCAGGAGCAACGTCAGGCGCTTTAGCCATACCAACAATGGCAATATCAAATGCGTGGCGGAGCGCCTTCTCCGCTGCGTTTTCGATTCGTTGTTGAACAGAAGGAGCCATACCCAAACCGCGCAGACCGATCCGCGTGGCCTGACCGACCGCTCCACCCATTAAATCCGCAAGACGGACCAAAACCCCGCGCCCCTGCTCAACGCGCGCCAGTGCAGCTTGCAGTTGTGCCAGAGCCTCACCATCCAGCGCCTTCGAGACAAACTCGCTAGACGGAAGCTGTGCGCCATTCGTTACAGTCATGACGGTCAAAACTCCTGTTTATTGGACGGGAAACCGTTTAGTGGATAGCAGGTTTCATACAGTATTGG
The DNA here is from genome assembly GCF_006542335.1 of Neokomagataea tanensis. GTDB lineage: Bacteria > Pseudomonadota > Alphaproteobacteria > Acetobacterales > Acetobacteraceae > Gluconobacter > Gluconobacter tanensis. The sequence continues at coordinate 560,358 of NZ_CP032485.1, forward strand.
GAAACTTGGCAATCAGGCCCGTTATCCCCCCATGAAGGACGGTAGCATGACCATCGCTTTTTACAGAAACGCCGCCCCAGCTTTTCTCGCAAAACTCGCAGCGACCGCCCTTCTGCTCAGCAGTTCTGCAAGCATCATCCCGCAAGCAGCTTTTGCGGCACATCATCACGCTACGAAGCCAAAGGCACTGCCGATACTTCCCCCAGTACTGGCCACATGCTCAACAACACACCGAGCAAACCCCTGACACCCGTAGAGCAGGTAGCACTACCTGATGGCGGTGCACCGCCTCCTCCTCACGGCTACACTGCTGTCGAAGATACAGAAGCAACACTGAGCAATTTTAGCGCACAAGTCCGGACCCATGCTCCGCTGGGCCTCCCGGGCTCAGATGCACAGCAGCGCACAAATGGCTCGAACAATCTGCCTTCACATTTCAGCGTGTTTGGCATGCCTGTTAAGTTCAACGCTCCGGTCATATCGCCCTACCAAAGCGACCGCACGCCCAGCAGCTACGCAGGCCAGCCAACAAAAGGCTCAACCGACCTGCTCATTAATGGCGATGCATCGAACATTCACTAAGTCTAGCGGCCAGTGATTAGAGCGGAGATGATCTCCGTTTCAATCACTGCGCTGCAACCCATCCCCCAAGATGGGTGAGATACTGAAACTCGATATGCGTAACAGGAGCAACGGATAAACGCGATTGCTTCAACAGTGCCATCTCAACCAAGGCCGGATCGGCTTTGATCTCAGCGAGTGTAACGGGTGTCAAAAACGCACCTTTGGCACGGACATCAACACAAACCCACCGTTCATCCTGCGTTGTCGGGTCGGGGTAAGCCTCTTTAACAACCTCCACAACGCCAACAATCTGCTTCTCACTGACAGAGTGGTAAAATAAAGCCAAGTCACCGCAGCGCATAGCGGCAAGATTATTGCGTGCTTGGTAATTACGGACACCTGTCCAAGGTTCCACATCATTGCGGACCTGCTCATCCCATGAGAATGCTTCTGGTTCTGATTTGATCAACCAATACGCCATTTCATTGCTCTCCTTCGCACATCATCTGAAATACCTTTTAAGAACGACGATACACCACTGCTCACGATTATTGTGATAAGAGTCATAGGGAAAAAGAGGCAACTTACCTCTTCCAGCGAAAACCGGTTAGGACTATTCGGGACAAGCCCTGGCGCAACGGAGATACGAGACACAGTGCGACCAACGCCCAACTTACTGCACCGCTACGCAAACCCTGGTCAATTTTTGCGCCTTGCCCGCGTTGCACTCCCCGTATTCACCATTTTTTCCATCATATTCCTTATCATCGGTATTGTCTGGGGATTAATCTACGCGCCCGCTGACTGGCAGCAGGGTGATACCGTACGGATCATGTACATCCACGTTCCGACGGCTTGGCTGGCATCCTCATGCTACCTCGCTTTGGCTGTATGCGGACTTCTCTCTCTCGTCTGGCGTCACCCTTTGGCAGACCTCGCTGCAATTGAAATCGGACCTATAGGTGCTTGTGCCGCTGCGTTGTGCCTTGTTACCGGCTCCCTATGGGGCAAACCTATGTGGGGTGCATGGTGGGTGTGGGATGCACGCCTTACCTCCATGCTGGTTTTGTTCTTTCTTTATCTCGGGCATATCGCTCTCATTCGCGCGTTCGATGATCCGGCACGTGGCCAAAGGGCTGCTGGCATTCTGGCTCTTGCCGGCGCCATTGATCTACCCATCATCAAGTTCAGCGTTCAGTGGTGGAACACGCTGCACCAACCTGACAGCATCACCCTAACCGGCGCCCCCACCATGTCCATGAGCATGTTGTGGCCTCTGCTGATCACCACTATTGGCTTCAGCCTTGGCACAGGCGCTGTCATTATCGCCCGCCTAAGCGCCGCCATTTATGAAAGCCGCACGCGTCAGGTTTTGACCCGTTCACGTGCACGCCGCACACCACATTCCATGCCCATCACCGTGGCAGAAGAGGCCCCGCCCCTATGATGACGCTTCCTCACCACTGGTCATATATTGTGGCAGCATATGGCCTCGTCATCGGCACAAGTCTTGTTCTGGGCGTCGGCGCAGCTTTGAGGCTCCGCCGCTCACGCACACGCTGGGCAAGTATTGATACGCGTCGCAACCCGGCAGCGCAGCGGGGACGCGCGTCATGACCCGAAAATCACGCCGCCTCTGGCTGGTCATAAGTTGCCTCGTGTGCCTTGGCCTAGCCGCCGGGCTAACCTTGCGCGCGTTTTCATCCAACATCGTGTTTTTCATGGCGCCTTCTCAGGTTAAGGCACATCCACCAACCGCTGACCGGACCATACGTCTGGGGGGCATGGTGGTTGCGGGCTCTCTGCACCGTATCCTCGACCGCAATACACCGATTAATCAGTTTCAAATCACTGATGGCCAAGCCGCAATAACCGTCAGCTATGCTGGCATATTACCTGATCTTTTTCGTGAGGGCCAAAGCGTTGTTGCCCTCGGAACAGTCAAACCAGATGGCGCTTTCATCGCCAGCGAGGTCCTCGCAAAGCATGACGAAACATATATGCCCAAGGAAGTTGCGGACGAACTGCGCCGAACCGGCAAATGGGACCCACGCTTTGGCAAGGCACCTGATGCATCAAGCTGGAATACTATGACGGCAACCGACAAAAACGCCAAAGCGGGAGGTTAAGCCCCTCAATGTTTCTTGGACCTGAAGAAGGGCATTTTGCTCTCGCCCTTGGCTGCGTTTTGGCATTCATACAATGCGTTCTTCCGCTTTGGGCCGCGCATACCGCCAAACATAAACGCCTTGTCGCCCTCGCCCCGGCTCTTGCCATCGGGCAACTCATCGCACTGATGCTCTCTTTTCTAAGCCTCATACTTTGCGCTGTGAATGACGACTTCTCCGTACAGAATGTCGCTGCAAACTCCGCAATCGCTAAGCCTTTACTCTACAAAATCACAGGCGTCTGGGGCAACCATGAAGGCTCAGTTCTGCTTTGGACGCTTATCCTTGCTCTCTGCGGCGGCGCCGTTTCTCTCTTTGGGCGTAACCTACCCGACATTCTGCGCGGTCGTGTACTTGCTATCCTTGGCGGCGTATCTGCTGGCTTCCAATTATTCTGCCTCTTAACATCTGATCCGTTTGACCGAGTCTACCCAGCGCCCATGGATGGGCAAGGGATGAATCCCCTACTGCAAGACCCCGGATTGGCATTCCACCCACCCATTCTTTACACAGGCTACGTTGGCTTTGCAGTGCCGTTTGCGTTTGCCGTCGCGGCCCTTATTGAAGGGCGCGTTGACGCCGCTTGGGGGCGCTGGGTGCGCCCTTGGGCCGTCGCTGCATGGGCCTTTCTCACCTGCGGCATAGCGCTCGGCTCATGGTGGTCATATTACGTTCTTGGCTGGGGTGGTTACTGGTTCTGGGACCCGGTCGAAAATGCCTCACTTATCCCATGGCTCACCGGCACGGCCCTCGTTCATTCTGCAATCGTCGTCGAAAAGCGCGAAGGCCTCAAAATCTGGACTGTGCTCCTCGCAATCGCGACCTTTTCATTCTCGCTTTCAGGCACCTTCCTTGTCCGCTCTGGCATCCTCAACTCCGTGCACGCTTTTGCCAATGACCCCGCACGCGGCGTATTCATCCTTGCCTTGCTTGCCTTGGTTATTGGCGGTTCATTAAGCCTCTTCGCGTGGCGGGCACCATCGCTGACAGCTGGCGGTTTGTTTGCCCCAGTCTCACGCGAAGGTGCTTTGGTACTAAACAACATTCTCCTGTGCTCAATCTGCGCTGTGGTCGTCACGGGTACAATGTACCCGCCTTTCATGCAGCTTTTGGCGGGACGGACTATTTCTGTCGGGAAGCCCTTTTTCGACGCGGCTACTATTCCCCTCACCCTGCCACTTTTAATCGCCATGGGTGCAGGCACCGCCCTGCCTTGGAAGCGCGCGCATATCACACGCAGCTTTACGCATTTATTACCTGCTGCGGTCATCGCTCTTGTCGGGCTGGCGTTCTGCTTCTGGCGCTTTACGGGGCCACTTCCGATTGCGTGTGGCGTTTGCGCAGTATGGGTCATTGCAGCATCCGTCAGCGATATGATCCGCCGCCTCGGCGTGCGAAACGGCACCGTAAATTCCATCATCTCACGCGCAAAAACATTGCCTCGTTCATCATGGGGGCAACGCTGGCGCATATCGGTGCTGGTATTACTATTCTTGGCCTTTGCGGCATGTCCAGCGCCCAGCATGCTATCGTTGAAGTCCCCATTGGACACACGACCGAGTTGGCAGGCGATGACTGGACACTCACCAATATTCGTCACTTTAAAGGACCAAACTACAACGCCCTACAGGCGGAAATTACCATCCGACATCATGGCCACGTCATCGCTACTCTCAAACCAGAGAAACGGGATTTCGTATCCCAACATCAGACCACGACTGAAGTCGCCATCCACACCAACTTAATGACTGACCTCTATGGTGTTATTGGGGACCAGCACGACAATAGCGGCACGGCAACCTATGTGTTGCGCCTGCATAACAACCCCTTGGCGCCGTGGATGTGGCTCGGTGCACTTATTATGGCCATTGGGGGTGGCTTGTCCCTTTCCGACCGACGCCTGCGAGTAGGCGCCCCCAGACGCAAATCTTCTCTGGTGGAGAAAATGCCATGAATTCGGCACGGCGCAAGCTTCTAACCGCTCTTCCGATTGTCGGGGCCAGCGCTCTTGGCATTGGCTTTTGGCGCATGCTGCATGGGATGGAAAATGGTGGTTTTGACCCTCGCGCTGTCAACACCCCGCAGTTAGGTCGCGCAATCCCCTCATTCGCCCTACCCGGCCTACCCGGGATTGGTGACGGCTTCTCCTCCACTGATTTACGGGACCAGCACACGCCCATTTTGCTCAATTTCTTCGCCTCATGGTGCATCCCCTGCGTATCCGAAATGCCCGGATTACGAAACATCTCCCAAAGCATTCCCATTTGGGGCATTGCCTATAAAGACCATCTGGATGACGCAGCCGCTTTTATCCAACGCGATGGTTCACCCTATGCTCGCGTTGCAGCAGACCAAACAGGCCGCACGGCCATTGACTGGGGCGTAACTGGCGTACCGGAGACTTTTCTCGTCGCACCGGGTGGCCGCATTCTGTGGCACAACGCCTCAGGGCTGACACCGGACATCTTTGACGCAGACATCCGCCCACTTTTGGCAGCAATCCAATGAAGCGCCTTTACACCCTTCTCTTCGTTGTTCTGTTCGTCGGCGGACTAACAGGCTTAGCGCTTGCAGTTGATAGCCCGAGCGAAATGCTCCACGACCCTGTACAAGAAAAACGCGCTGAAAATATCGGCGCGCAACTGCGCTGCCTCGTCTGTCAAAATGAAAGTATTGAAGATAGCAGTGCGCCCCTCGCACGTGACCTGCGGCATGTCGTGCGTGAGCAGGTTCAGTCAGGCAAAACCGATCAGGAAATCATGGCGTGGATGACCGACCGGTACGGGACATTCATACGGCTGTCGCCGCCCTTTTCCATCACCACAGCGCTGCTATGGATCATGCCCGCTCTAGCCCTCGTATCTGGTGTGGCCTTGGCATGGTGGCAGTTCCGTCAACGCAACACTGCGCCACCAAACGATTCTTTAACGGATGAAGAGCGTACCCGCATCGCCGCACTCACGCAGGAGAACGAATAATGAGTTGGGTTAGCTTTCTGCTCATCACCCTCATCGCTTTACTGCCTGTTTTTCTCGGCCTTGCCTGGGCGCAATTGCGGGTGGGTTCGCGCCAATCTGCGCTCGCCCTCTATAGGGGGCAGCTCACAGAATTAGACCGTGACAAAAACCTTGGCTTAGTGTCCCACACCGATTACGCAGCAGCCCAACTGGAAATTCAACGCCGCCTTCTCACTGCGGACAGCTCCGTAGAAGATGTTCTCAAAACACCGCCTGCTACCCGGCAGAGTGCATGGTTGCCGTTTTTCATGCTCGGGTTGGGCATACCTAGCTGCGCAGCCTTGCTCTATTTGAGCAACGGGCACCCCTCTTTAGCGCCTGAGCCCCTCGCTGCGCGCAATACAGCGCCTGATGCACACACTTTTGCCCTCATCCAAAAGCTACAAACTTCTGTCGCGTCGTTTCCAACTGACAGCCCATCTTACGTGCCTGGGCATACGTTACTGGGACAGGTGGAGTTTCGCTCAGGCTTAACAAACGCAGCCATTGCAGATTGGCAAGCTGCTCTTGCTGTGCAGTTTTCTCCTGATCTTGCTTTAAACCTTGCAGAAGCCATGGCAAAGCGTGACGGGCGCATCAATCGTGATACACTCAACCTCTACCGACGCGCGCTTGCCGCCGCGCCCAACGATGCCCCTTGGCGCATGGCCGTAGAAGCGCGTATTGCTGCAGGCGAACATGATCTTGGTGAGCAACAGTAAGGATACCACCACACCGTGATGCAACCGCATACTTCAGCCGTCATACCCTGCCCACTCTGCCGCGCTCCACTACGCAACACCGCTGATTTTTGCGAAAAATGTGGCGCTGAACGGCATTTTGGCCCCCGCAGAATTGAACTGATCAGCGGTATGATTGGCGGCTGTGCGCTCATCACTACGGCCTCTTTGCTTTTGCGGCCTTTCTCCCTCTGGACAGTACTGTTCGCGCTTGTCGGCATCTTTGTCGGTTTCTTTTACGCGCATGTGCGTTTTGGTGTAGATCGCTGGCTTAAAGGCGAAGGGAAACACAAATAATGAGCGCAACAGGTTTTCGTACCGAAACGGACGGCATGGGCGCTGTCGACGTCCCCGAAAACGTTCTCTGGGGCGCGCAAACGCAACGCTCTCTGCATTATTTCAGTATCGGCCGTGACCTTATGCCGCCCGAAATGATTGAGGCTTACGCATTGGTGAAGCACGCCTGCGCGTCCGCCAATGCCGAGAGCGGCCGCCTCGATGCAGACAGCGCAAACCTCATTCACGTCGTCTGCGATGAAATTATCGCGGGACAACATGACACGATGTTTCCCCTACGTGTGTGGATGACCGGGTCTGGCACGCAATTCAACATGAACGTTAACGAAGTCATCGCCAACCGCGCCAGCCAAATCGCGGGCGCACCGCTGGGGAGTAAGACACCACTCCACCCGAATGACCACGTTAACATGGGCCAATCCACCAACTGTAATTTTCCAACGGCCATGCACGTTGCCGCCGTTTTGGGGGTCGAGCACCGCCTCCTGCCTGCCCTTACACGACTGCGCGATGCCATCGCTGCGAAAGCAGAAGCGTGGAAAGACCTCGTTAAAGTTGGCCGAACCCACTTACAAGACGCAGTCCCCATTACGCTTGGCCAAGAGTGGTACGGCTATGTCGGAATGTTGGACGAAAACATCAAACGCCTTGAGGCGGCACGTGACGGCCTCCTCCCCCTCGCGCTTGGTGGCACGGCTTTGGGAACAGGCGTCAATACGGATGTAGGTTTTGACCAGCGCGCCTGCTCTGCACTGGCAGAGCAAACCGGCCTTGCTTTCACTTCCGCAGAAAACAAGTTTGCTCTGCAGGGCGGGCACGATGCGCTGGTCCATCTCTCAGGCTGCTTGCGCACAACTGCCGGTGCTCTGTTTAAAATCGCAAACGATATTCGACTGTTAGCTTGCGGTCCACGTGCTGGCTTGAGCGAACTGCACTTGCCAGAAAACGAACCCGGCTCGTCCATCATGCCTGGGAAAATCAACCCGACACAAGCCGAAGCACTAGCGATGCTCACGCTACAGGTCATGAGCAATGACGTTGCGGTTGGCCTTGGTGGCGCCAGTGGTATGCTGGACATGAACGTCTATAAACCGCTGATAATCCAAAACGTCATGCAGGGCATAACTCTCTTAAATGATGGCGCGGAAAATTTCCGGCGCTTTCTGATCGAAGGCATCGAAGCCAACGAACACCGCCTAAAACAAGACCTGGATCGTTCTTTGGTACTTGTTACGGCTCTCTCCCCGGCAATTGGCTACGATGCAGCCTCAAAAGTCGCACACCACGCGGTTGAAACCGGGAGCAGCCCACGTGAAGCAGCACTCGCTTTAGGCTTAATGACCGGTGAGGAATATGACCGCGTGGCTGACCCTCGTCACATGCTGCGACCGAACATCACCGTCGCCCCGAAAGTTTGATTACAAAAACTTTACTTTGGGTCCATAGCCCCCTCGCAACAGGCATGGTTATTTGAAATAATATAACCTTTCAAATAACCATGTTAGGGCTAGCTTTTCATGCGGTTTTCTTTCCGGGCGGCACTCCTCTCCTGTGCTCTTTTCGGTGCAGCAACCATTTCCTCAGCCCACGCAGCAGACGCTGCCAAGCCAACCCCCGCTGCTGGCACAAATGACGACCACTTTACCGGCGTCGCGGCTTTGTTGCCCGCTGACAGCGTTACGAAACACCATTACGGCTCAATTGCTTACACGGCTCATGCTGGCACTCTAACCTTGCGGGATGCAAAGGGCGCCCCTTCAGCACGCGTGTTTTACGTTGCTTACACAAAAGACGGAGCAACGGCCGCCAAGCGGCCTGTCGCTTTCTTCTTCAACGGCGGACCGGGCGGCGGCACAGCTTATCTGCACCTCGGCGCCGCTGGCCCCGTTGCGCTGACTATGCCGAGCAAAGACCCGACTGACGGTGCACATGCCACATTGGGCGATAACCCTGATAGCTGGCTCCCCGGCACCGATATGGTTTTTATTGATGCCATTGGCACCGGCTACTCCCGCGCGACTGACCCAACCAAAGCTGCCGCCCAGTTTTACGGCGTTAAGCAGGATGCAAGCGCTTTTGCTAAAGTCATCCAACTCTGGATTGCTCAAAATAATCGTCAGGAATCCCCTCATTACCTCGTAGGGGAGAGCTATGGCGGTATCCGCGCCATTCAGGTCGCCAATGCGCTGCAAATGGAACAAAATACGCTGCTTGATGGCCTCGTGATGCTTTCACCAGCCATCGAAATGCCTCTGCTTGATACGGAAGATAACCCCCTTTCAGCAGCTCTCATGCTGCCTACCCTGATCTCCGCTCATCAAAGCCCCAATACGACACCTGAGAGCGCTGACGCCGCTTACCAATGGGCCATGAGCACGTATCTGACCAAGATTGCTGGCCGCCTGACGGACAAAGACAGCGCATTTTACCACGACGTCGCTGAGCGCACCGGCTTGCCGGAAAGCGTAATTACACGCCAGCACGGTGTGCCAGCTGTTGGCTCGCACGATGTGATGTCTATAGATGGCCGCCTGCATGGCTTGTATGATTACACCCAAACCATTGCCGACCCAGCCGCTGATGGGCTTGACGAAAGCCCAGATCCAACGCTGTTCGGCTTTGGGCGTGCCTACGGAAACGCGTTCTCGGGCTATGCTGCTAATGCATTGGGTTTCCATACACCCCTGACCTATGACCTCTTATCGTTATCCGTAAACGCAAGCTGGAAATGGAGCGAAGGTGGCCCGAGCCCGGTCCATCAAATTCCGGTTCTAAATCGCTTGCTCGCGCTGAACCCCTCAATGCGCATTTTCGTGGCAAACGGCTATTATGATCTTGCCTGCCCATTCGGTACTGCCCACTGGCTGAAAGATCACCTTACGGTTGGTTCTGAGCGCGTTTCACTGCACCTGTATCAAGGCGGTCATATGCTTTACCTCCGCCCAGAAAGTCGTCACGCCTTTGCCAGCGATGTTCAAAAATGGTTAGAAGCTGACACCCATTGAAATCATAGAATTTAAATATCGGCGCATACTCTTTTCTGAATGTAAAAAATACTCATTGCGCTATAGTGAGTGGTATTCATTTACCACTCACCTCCTTACTTTGGAAAAACGCACCCGTGGTTTCCTTGCATGTACCTCCACAAAGTAAGCATCAGGACTTCTCACCAGAAGCTCTGACGACATGCGATAAGGAGCCGATTCATCGTCCGGGGGGATCCAAAGCTACGGCCTGCTTCTTGTCGCTCACGCAGAAAATCTGAAAATCATCTCCGGTGCAGGCGAACTGGAAGACCGACTGTGCCCTGACTGGCTGGGCCGCTCTTTAAGCGAAATATTAGCCATACCAGAAGAAATTTTACGGCAAAAACAACCCTCTCCCCACAATGCCTGCATAAGAGAGATTAGTGGCCAAGCACTCTCTATTATTCTTCACTATATTACTGATTTCATCATTGCGGAACTCGAACCCCAGCCCATCCACCCCCTCGATACGTCCCAAATATTAGGGGATATCGACAGTATTGCTGAGCGCTTTGAGCGAGGCCCTAACGTTACAACTATTTGCCGACAGGGCGCCGATGCTTTCCGTAGAATTACTGGCTTTGACCGTGTTCTGGTTTTCCAATTTCTTGATAACGGAAATGGTCGCGTCGTAGCGGAAAGCCGTAATGACAACTTCCCTTCTCTGATACACCACCACTTCCCTGCAAGTGACATCCCAAAACAAGCACGCGCTCTCTATTTACAAAACCGCGTCCGCTCTATTCCCGATGCACGGACAGTCGCGGCCCCATTACGGCCCGCTTTGCCTGAGCTCGCTATGCTGGACCTGAGCTCGGTGCAGATGAGAGCGATATCGCCCGTTCACCTACAATATATGCTGAATATGGATGTGACAGCATCTGCATCGGTATCGCTTGTTATTGATGGGGTTTTGTGGGGGCTCCTTACCTGCCACCATAAAACCCCTCACTTACTAACCCGCGAGACACGCACAATCTGCCGCACATTTGCGGGCATTATGTCTCGCCAAATACACGCAAAAGAAGAACTAATCACTTACCAAGAACGACTGCGTTTAAAGAATATTCTCGATACAATTCCCTCCTACTTCATTATTTCCGAAACACTTGAAACAGCATTACGCATCAACTGCCTTCATTTTATGAAGCTCTTACCCTGCGATGGTTTTGCGGTCGTAAGTTCAGACGGCGTTTCCCGCCACGGTATGCTGCCACCTAATGCAGCATTACATGAAATCCAAATATGGCTCATGAAGCACAGCCCTGCGGGCCTCTACACACATGACCATTTGCAGGAAGTCTATCCGCCGGCGGCTGCGTGGCCAGATCAAATGGCAGGCCTAACCGCCATTACCTTACCATTCGCCCCCACCTTGACCCTGATCTGGAGCCGGGCGGAGGTCATTCAAACCATCGAGTGGGCCGGAAACCCGCACAAACTGACGGATACGACGGAAGGGGTCCTACAGCCCCGTCATTCCTTTGATACATGGCGGCAAACCGTAACGGGCCGAACCCTCCCATGGTCCAACGACCACATTCAAGCAGCAAGTAAGTTACGCCAACTGCTTCTAACCGAGCATCACAAGCGCATGCTCACCGCGCTAAACACGCGCTTGGAAGCAACCTTGCTGGAGCGCGAAGCACTGCTTGAAGAGAAAGATATTTTCATCCGTGAGGTCAATCACCGCGTCCAAAACTCGCTTCAGATGGTCTCAGCTTTTCTGCACTTGCAAAGCCGCTCAGCCCATTCAAAAGAGACAGCCTCCGCGTTGAATGAAGCCCAGAAGCGCGTCTCAGCAATTAACCTTGTTCACCGCCGTCTTTATCAAGACAAGCACCTCGGCGTCGTAGATCTTGGCCGCTATTTGGAAGAGTTGATCGAAGATGTCGTTACATCCTGCGGCCCTGAGTGGCGCAAGGAACTACAAGTATCCCTGACTTCCATCACCCTCGAAGTTGACCGGGCAATACATATCGGCCTTATCGTGACAGAACTGCTCATAAACGCCAGCAAATACGCTTATGGCGGCCAGGCAGGGCCACTGCACATCAGCCTAACCCAACGGGGCGAGAGATTAACATTACAGGTGGCAGATCAGGGGGAGAGCCTAGGCTCGCCTTCCAAAGGCGAAGGCTTTGGGCGTCGGATGATACGACACGTGGTAGGGACGCTTGGCGGAACAATGGAATATACTGATTTACAGCCCGGGCTGTCCGCCACGCTTAGCCTGCCAATACATTAACAAAAGACCGTATCAGCGCCGGGACTTATCCCAGCGCTAATACGGTGAGTAATCTGGTTAGTGAACCAGATTACCTTCCTTATCGACGAGCGAGATCGGGTAGTCACCAGTAAAGCAAGCGTCACAGTAACGCGTTGCACCTTCTGCCCGGCCATTATGGCCAAGCGCGCGATAGAGACCATCAAAGCTTACGAATGCCAAGCTCTCTACCCCAATGGCCTTAGCCATCTCTTCAACTGTATGAGTAGCAGCCATCAGCTTGCTCTCTTCGGGGGTATCAATACCGTAGAAGCAAGGATGCTTCGTTGGCGGGGACGTAATGCGCATATGCACTTCCGTTGCCCCAGCCGCACGCACCATGTCGACAATTTTGCGGGATGTTGTGCCACGGACAATCGAATCATCGACCAAAATCACGCGCTTTCCAGCAAGCACCGCACGATTGGCTGAGTGCTTCATCTTTACGCCAAGATTTCGGATCTGGTCTGTCGGCTCAATAAACGTCCGACCAACATAGTGATTGCGGATGATCCCAAGTTCAAAAGGTATATTGCTTTGAGCCGCATAACCTACAGCGGATGGAACGCCGGAATCAGGCACTGGCACCACCACGTCAGCTTCCACGCCACTTTCCAAAGCCAATTCTGCGCCAATCTTCTTCCGCGCTTCATATACTGGGACATGTTCCAGTACAGAGTCCGGCCGCGCGAAGTAGATGTGTTCAAACACGCAAAAACGTGCGCCTTGGTCACCGAACGGGTGCAGTGAACGGATGCCGGTTTCATCAATGACAACAACTTCGCCCGGCTCAATGTCTCGTACGTATTCAGCGCCGATGATGTCGAGAGCACATGTCTCGGAAGAGAGAACCCAGCCACCATTCCCGACCTCATGACCGGGCAGACGGCCCAGTACCAAAGGACGCACGCCCAGCGGATCACGCATCCCGATCAGGCCATCATTTGGTGTGAGGGTAATTAAGGAATAAGCCCCCTTCACCTGTTTTACAGCGTCAAGGAAACGATCCAGCACGTTGGAATATAGTGAGATCGCAATCAGATGAATAAACACTTCCGTGTCTGTCATAGATTGGAAGATACAACCGCGCTTCACCAACGCCTGTTTCAGCGTTGCTGAATTCGTCAGATTACCGTTATGCGCGACGGACAAGCCGCCAAACTCATAATCCGCATAAAGCGGCTGAACGTTGCGTACGTGTGTGCCGCCTGTCGTCGCATAACGGTTATGGCCAATCGCGACAGGGCCCGGCAACGATGCAATGACACGGCTGTCACCAAACACCTCACCAACTAGACCAAGGCCTTTATGCTGGTGGAAGCGCTCACCGTCATAGGAGACAATGCCGGCGGCCTCTTGGCCACGATGCTGTAGAGCGTGCAGACCCAGGGCAGTCAACGCCGCAGCGTCCGGAACGCCCCAAACACCAAACACGCCGCATTCTTCATAAGGGCGGTTGGAGGTTTCGTTCAGGTTCATCGCAGCGTAGCCTTTCCACTAGACGGTCTCACGGGGCGTCATGGCCGCTTGTTGCCGACGATGCAAGATGCGAACGCCAAGACGAGGGCAGATAGCCAACCAAACGCGTCTCTCCTGCAACAATATATGGCGCGGTGAGACTTCCTTGCATCAGATAGGACGTCATCGCACCAAAAGAAGCCCCCGCAATCAAACAAAATGCGACCACGACCAAATAACCGCGAAAAACCCCGTAAGCGAAGCCTAGCAAACGGTCCACACCGCTCAAGAGGCCCGTCCGTGCGAGCGCGGCAATTTTACGCCCGACCATAGCTAGGAAAAGCAGCGTCACCACAAAAACCAGCGTGCCGCTCAGAACCTGTAATAACCAGACGTCTTGGATGTAGGGTGCCAGATATGGCTCAAACATCATGTGCAGGCGATTCGTCACGACGATCGCCATAATCCATGAGAATAGACCCGATACCTCAGTCGCAAAGCCACGAAAGCTGCCCCAAATACCTGAAAGCAGCACCAAAATCAGTACGACATCATCGAAATGCGTCAATGTCTTGAGAGACGCCTGAGTTAAATCGCTAAAGCTTTGCATGATGCAGAGTAGCATACCCTAAATTTGCACTAGAGTCTTATTTTGTTCTCAAACGTGATCGGGCGTTGATCATGGTAACTTCGTTGAGCGGTAACGGCCATTTTTCGTTGGTCTTATACCCTGCTCACGCAGTTCTTCAGCGAGCTGCAACCGCGCCTCAAGCTCTTCCCACACATCTTGCGTGTCTATCGAACGTTTTTGCCAAATTTTTCCTAAATGGCGCAGCAGACTGGCGCTCTCACGCACAAGGCCCGCGCGGTTATTTTGCATGACCTGCACGACGCAATGCGCGGCACATCCACCAGCTTTAGTGGCTAAGCGATTGACACTCTTATCATAATTGAAAGGGGGATTTTGTTCTTTACGAGGCATCCCCCAGATAATGCGTAAGTTTGTTTAACTTACGCAAGACCTCGGTGCTAGAATGATAAATTATTTCTCTTATTTAACGACCTCTGGCTGGGGCACATATAGCTGCGCTCCGTGGTCTTGGAATGTTTCCCGCATTTTCTCCATACCTTCCTGACGTTCCGTCTCACGACGAATGTCATGACTGATCTTCATTGAACAAAATTTAGGGCCACACATTGAGCAGAAATGTGCCGTTTTATGTGCTTCTTTCGGAAGAGTTTCGTCATGGAAGCTTCGTGCCGTATCCGGGTCAAGCGCCAGATTGAACTGGTCTTCCCACCGGAACTCAAAGCGTGCCCGCGAAATTGCATCATCCCGTAATTGAGCCGCAGGATGACCTTTGGCCAAATCAGCAGCATGCGCAGCGATGCGATACGTAATTACGCCCGTTTTTACATCGGACCGATCAGGCAGGCCAAGATGCTCTTTCGGCGTGACATAGCACAGCATTGCTGTACCAAACCAACCGATCATTGCCGCACCAATACCAGAAGTAATGTGGTCATAGCCCGGCGCAATATCCGTCGTTAATGGGCCGAGCGTATAGAACGGCGCTTCGCCACATTCTGCCAATTGCTTTGTCATATTCACCTTGATCTTGTGCATAGGCACATGACCAGGCCCCTCAATCATGACTTGGCACCCCTTGGCCCAGGCAATCTTGGTTAGTTCACCCAGCGTTTCCAGTTCAGCAAATTGTGCGGCGTCATTCGCGTCTGCAATGGAACCCGGTCGCAATCCATCACCAAGCGAAAACGTAATATCGTACCGACGCATGATGTCGCAGATTTCTTCAAAATGCTCGTACAGAAAGCTCTCACGATGATGCGCCAAACACCACGACGCCATGATTGAACCACCGCGCGACACAATGCCCGTCGTACGCTTAGCCGTCAGCGGAATGTACTGTAAACGAACGCCCGCATGGATGGTGAAGTAATCAACGCCCTGCTCTGCCTGCTCAATCAGCGTATCACGGAAAACTTCCCATGTAAGTTTCTCCGGCACACCCCCGACTTTTTCGAGCGCCTGATACAGTGGCACAGTACCAATTGGCACTGGGGAGTTCCGCATGATCCAGTCACGAATATTATGAATATTCCGCCCTGTAGACAGGTCCATCACTGTGTCCCCGCCCCAACGTATGGCCCAGACGAGCTTTTCCACCTCTTCCGCTGCGGATGACGTTACGGCGGAGTTACCGATATTCGCATTCACCTTCACCAAGAAATTACGGCCAATAATCACCGGCTCAATTTCAGGGTGATTGATATTGGCCGGTATGACGGCCCGGCCACGCGCCACCTCATCGCGCACGAATTCCGGCGTGATGAAGGCAGGAATGTCTGCTCCAAAATCCTCACCATCGGCACGGCGTTCCTGAGCACCTGCGGCCATTTCTGCCCGGCACGCATTTTCACGATGCGCAATGTAAATCATCTCTTCAGTGACAATGCCTGCCCGCGCAAACTCGTATTGCGTGACG
Organism: Neokomagataea tanensis; assembly: GCF_006542335.1. Lineage (GTDB taxonomy): Bacteria > Pseudomonadota > Alphaproteobacteria > Acetobacterales > Acetobacteraceae > Gluconobacter > Gluconobacter tanensis. The sequence continues at coordinate 576,380 of NZ_CP032485.1, forward strand.
TATCGGGCATCATTTCCGTCAAAAACATCATGCTCGGCCGGGCATGACGGCACGGCCTGTGCCTCACTGACGTAACCATTATCTTCAGGCCGTACGCTCCGACGCGCCTCAACTTTTCGGAAGCCACGCTTGGCAATCCAAGGTGCACGCGGCTTGCTTAACCCTCTCGCTACATCGATTTCAACGTTTGTATCGGTATAAGGGCCAGACGTGTCATAAACGCGCACAGGCTCCTCATTTGCAGAAGGGTGCAGCGCAATCTCCCGGTATGGGACAACGATATCCTGATACCCCGGTGCGGAGGACCACTTTTTAACAGATCCCTCAATCGGGCCTGTTGTGACCTGTCCAACGGGGCGCTGCGCCTTTGCTGCATGCCCGCTCAAATTTTGCATATTGTCGCCCATATGTCCTCCTCACCCCAACGGGGGAAGACACGAAACGACAGACCTCACGAGTCCAAGCGCCCTGCATAACCATTCCCTCCGCCGGTCCTAACCGGATCAGGTTCCCCGGACGACACCATGGCGCCCGGCAGGGTCGTCACACCGCTCTTTGCCACAAACAAAGAACCAATGACCTCTCAGCTTCGTAGGTGAAGCTCCCCCTGGTGACTTTAGGATTCACGGCTTGGAGCTGCTTTGTCAATAAATCATTCAAATAACGAGGCCTCACATCGTCGTGTCTCAGATTCCACCCTGAAAATATGTGCTTTTTATACAACAATCCTCCAGCCAAAAACTTGACACATAAAATAACAATTTACTGAAAATGAGAATTATTATCATTAGCAAATCTGTAAAAATTTTTACAATTTAATGGAATAAAGACATGCTGGCCCTTCAAACGTCCTCTCACCCCAAAAAATACTTCTTGCTTTGCACAGCGCTAACCTTCGTCAGCGCTATGACGCTTCAATGCCTCACAAAACAAGCATTCGCTTCAGAAAACACAACAGCAACAACTAACAAACAAGACGCTAAACAAGCGCACAAAGCCGCAGCTGAAAAAAATGCTGCTAATGCAGCGGGCTCCACAGAGTCTATCGTTGTGATCGGGCAAAAGCTGGGCCGCTTGCAAAATACAAACAGCGCTATCACCGTTCTGAGAAAACTTGATTCCAGCGAATACCGTTCGCTTTACGATGTCGTAAACCGCGTACCCAACATGATCGGCAATGCGGCCGATATTCCAACCATTCGTGGTGTTACTGGCTCTGGCGCAGGCGGTGGTGTTTTCACGATTATGTCTGGTAGTCGCCCACGGACCGCCGTGATCATCGACGGCCTGCCAGAAACATATGCCGGGCAGCGCTACGCGGATTCCGGCACATGGGACATGGAGCAAGTCAGCGTACTACGTGGCCCGCAAGCAACGACACAAGGCCGTAATGCTATTGGTGGTGCCATCACCCTCTCGAGCAAGGCCCCAACGCAATTCTGGCAAGCCGCTATTCGCGGTGGTTACGAAAGTGCTGGAAGCAAAGGTACTTTTGCCGGAATGCTGTCAGGCCCAATTATTAAAGACGAGCTCGCATTCCGTATCACGGCCGACGGCGTGCGCGGCAACAGCTACATTCACTACCCCGGTACGAACTGGCCTTTCAATCCACGCGAAATTAGCCAAACCTCTGTCCGCGGTAAGCTCCTCTGGACACCAAAAGCCATTCCCAAACTCAGCGTGACGCTCATGGGATGGCACCGCGAGCAACAGGGCGAATATCTCTATACATCCACGGCGCCAGATTTGTTCAATTACCGCTTCGATAACACCAACATGAACACCCGGGTTACGGATTCTAGCGTTGACGAAGCCAGCCTTCGCGCCACCTACCAAATCTCAAACGCCCTCTCAAACCAGCTCACATATGGCCATGTCTGGTATGATGCGGTCTTCCGCCAATCCAACGCTTTAGGAAGCGCCAACACTCTGGCGCATTTTGCGCTCAAAGAACAAAATAATACCGTCGAAGATCGTTTTATCTATGCACCTGCAGCTTCACGTTTAAACGCTGTTGGCGGACTTTATTACTTCAATCGTGACCAAGACATTAAGTCTGACCTTGGCGTCAATGGCCCAGACAAAGAGCGCACCTACGCCGCTTATGTCGACGGCACTTTACATCTGGTTGCCGGGCTCAACCTTATTGCTGGCGCCCGCGTCGAACGTGAAGAGCAAAAACGTGACGTGGCACTGTCATGGGGCAAAGTGCAGAGCGATATTGGAACAACAATGTTCCTGCCAAAGGGTGGCCTGAGCTATACTTTCACCCCTGTTACCAGCGCCAGCTTTACAGTCCGCCGCGGCTATAACCCTGGTGGCGGTGCCATTGATTGGAACACTGGCTCTTATTATCAATACAATAAAGAAACAGTCACAACATACGAACTCGGGGGCCACACAGAACTGCTCGACCGAAAGTTAAACCTCAATACGAACTTGTTTTACAACGACTATCACTCCTATCAGGACCTTATAAACTATACCTTCGTAAATATTCCACGCGGACGTAGCCTTGGTCTTGAGGCAGAGGCTCTTTACAACTTCACAAAAAGCTTCCGCGTTTTTGGTGGGCTTGGGCTTCTGGCGACAAAAATTACACAGGCGCCAACACAGTATCAAAGCGTACAGGGCCAAAAATTCAGCAACGCTCCCTCTGCCACGCTGAACGTAGGCTTAGAGAAAACATTCAAAAACGGCCTCTTCTTGGGCGCGAACTTTAATCGCGTGGGAAGTTACGCCCCTCAAATTGCAAGCGGCCAAAGCGTTATCTCGGGCAATTACAATGTCTTGAACGCCAATATTGGCTATACGGCCCGCTACTACACCTTGAGATTCTACATTAAGAATCTGACCAACGAGCATATTTTGTACAGCGGTCAGAAGCTGTGGTCAGGTGTACAGGGGCAGGTTGGTCAGCCTCGTGCCTTCGGCTTCACGGTTGATGGCCATATCTAATATTTAATGCAGAATAAGGCATGTCTCTTTTTAGAGGGTGAAAGAGACATGCCTCATGTTTATGTAAGACAATCAGCTTCCGAAAAACGGAAGCTGTACTTGCTGTGTTACGCGGCTTTTGCGCGGCGAAGCTGATATTCCTGCCACAGAACATCTAACGCCTCGACCAACTCATCAATCATACCATCGTCGTGAAGCGGCCCCGGCGTGATACGCAAGCGCTCCGTACCACGCGGTACAGTGGGGTAGTTAATGGGCTGGATGTAGTGGCCAAACCGTTTAAGCAACGCATCGGACAATTCACGGCATAGCTGCGCCTCTCCTACCATTACCGGGACGATATGGCTGGGATTGCCAACATGCGGAATATTCTTGGCGTTCAAAGCTTCCCGTAAATGAGCAACGGCGCGCTGCTGGCCAGCCCTTTCTTCCGAGTGCTCACGCAGATAGCGAACACTTGCCAACGCGCCGGCCGCGATCATCGGCGGAAGCGCGGTTGAGAATATAAAACCAGAGCCAAAGGAGCGCACGAAGTCACAGAGCGGTGCTGAAGCGGCAATATAGCCGCCTACGACGCCGAAACCTTTACCGAGCGTCCCCTCAATAACCGTCAAACGATCAGAAAGTCCTAGCTTCTCGGCTATGCCGCCACCCTGCTCGCCGTACATGCCAACCGCATGCACTTCGTCCAAGTAAGTCATGGCACCGTAGCGATCGGCCAAATCACAGAATGCTTTGATAGGCGCTATGTCGCCGTCCATTGAGTACACAGACTCAAAAGCAATAATTTTAGGAACGTCAGCTGGCAGCGCCTTCAGGCGTCGCTCTAAATCTTCGACATCATTATGACGGAATATCTGCTTATCAGCACGGGAGTGGCGTATGCCCTCAATCATGGACGCATGGTTCAGCTCGTCAGAAAGTACCACGCAGCCCTTCAACCGCCCTGCAATTGTGCCCAGTGTTACCCAGTTTGAAAGATACCCTGAGTTAAAAAGCAGGGCTGCCTCTTTCCCGTGCAGAGCTGCCAATTCCTTTTCAAGCGCGACATGATAATGGTTGGTGCCTGAAATGTTGCGAGTGCCGCCCGCACCAGCACCTGTCTCATCAAGCGCTTTGTGCATTGCGTCCAGCACAACCTTATTCTGCCCCATGCCAAGGTAGTCATTGGAGCACCAAACGGTTACTTCACGGTCCAAACCATGGTGAAAAGCTTTAGGAAAACGCCCTGAACGACGCTCCAGCTCAGCAAAATAGCGGTAACTGCCATCCGCATGCAGTGCGTCAAGTGCTGTCTGGAATATCTGGTCATAGTTCATAGCGTTTTCTCCTGCACGGCTCTATGTAGGTTGCCCGCACGCAATGCCAAGTGCGTCGTGACAGAGAAGACAGGCTGATACAAGCAACAGAAGTCTAAATAACACTTACCACTCGGGCGCCACGCATTTTTACACGTCTTCCCAAAGTTTCAGCAACGGCCCAAACACTACCCATCATTTCGTGGCAACCAATCGCGGTGGCAAACTCTCTCAACTCTTCTGTATCCACCCCACAGGCCACAATCCTAAGCTTTAAAGCCTGCACCGCACTTAACGCTGCACGGTAAAAAGCCACTTTAACGGGGTCCAGCAGCGCATCATCGGCTTGAGCACGGCAAAGACGGCCAGAATTCAGAAGCACTGAGCAATCAAACTGCACGCCACTAAGAAGCCCGCCCAAAGCACGGTCTTTTAAAAGCGTCAAACTCGATACCCCGCTCCCAAAGCCCGATAAGTAAATCCCAACACCCCGGTCTCTCAACGCTGCCAGCGTGAAGCACGTTTCCACGTCTGAACGACGCAGACCATCTTCCGAAAAAACCAAATCCAGACATGCGGGATCAAAGCCCGTGTCTTCTAAAATTGCAGCCAGACGTTCGTTAAACCCGGCATCTGGGGCTGAACTATCCCCCAGCGCCACCATCAGGCGCTTGCCCTTTTCCCATTGAGCCGCCTGTAAACATGCGGAGCGAAGAAGCTCCCCATCACTTTTTTGAACGGCATGTTCCGGGTTCTTGATCCGTGCTTTTCGAGCTATAGGGCGTGGAACAGAGAGGCCCAGTTGCTTCATATCAGCTTGTGCCCCGACGGGGTGCCCCTCAGGTTCAACAACTGGCTTATGCCGGGTTTGCCACCGCAATGCTGGTGGAGCGCTTTTACGTCGGGCACGCCGGCTGCGCAGGGTTGTCGCAAAAATTTCAGTATTAAATAAAATGCTTTTGAGGTCTTTGTCTCTGCCATTCGGTTCGTCTGAACCGTTGCCCTTAACAGTATCAGGCATATCTGACCGTGACACCAAAGCGTTCACCTGCTCCAAAACATCAATGGCCGCGCCATCTTCGTAGGTGTTCAACGCTGATATCTCCTCTTTATTTCGCGAAGATATTGCGTCTTAAAATTCTAATATTTCCTTAATTTCTGCCATTTTTCCCTTTTTATCTGACACAAGACCATGTCGATACAAAATTCGTCGCAAATTACCACTCTTCTTCAAGGTATAAATAGATTACGAATTAAAACACCATCGTTTGAAACACCCGCTTCGCTCTGGCGTTTGTTCCAGACCTTCACTGTTTGCCTTCCTCTTTTTCGAAGCTACCCCTTCGCATTTAAGAGAAGAAACACTACCTAACCCTCCCAAGATTTCTTCTTGTCCTCAAGGACCCTGCACATGACGGCTTCCGCCATACGCACAGGCCCCGATACATCGGCCCCTAGCCCCTTCCGGCAACTGCTGCCATTTTGGCAAATTACGCTTGCGTCATTCTTGGGCTGGTTCCTTGATGCGTTTGACCAGACCAGCCTGCAATTCACCCTACCCGATATCGCAAAAGATCTCGGCTGCACCCTAACCGCCCTTGGTGGTGTCCTCATGGCCCAAGCTATTGGACGCGCTATCGGCAATACAGGCTGGGGCTGGCTTTCAGACCGTTACGGGCGGCGCTTCGCATTCATGCTCGGCGTTATCTGGTTTGCTGTCTTTTCTGCCATGACAGGCCTCGCGCACAGCATTCTCTTTCTCATTGTTGTGCAATTCATGTTCGGCATTGGCTTTGGCGGCGAATGGACAGCATCTGCTGCATTGCTAATGGAAAGCGTGCCTGCACGGACGCGCCCTATGGCTTCCGCCATCATGATGTCTGGCTACGAAGTGGGGTATTTCTCTGCCAATGCCGCGCAAGAACTGGTTCTGCCACATTATGGCTGGCGTGCTCTTTTCTTCATCGGCCTGGTACCGGCTTTGTTGGCGCTTTTCATTCGTATCGGTGTGAAAGAAAGTCCTGTCTGGCTCCGCAAACGCGCTGAACTACTCGACGGAGCGTCCCCTCAGGAAAAGCGCCCCCGCCCCAAATTCCGCTTCGACGCGGCGGCAATTCAGGCGATTTCCTTCATGGCCGTCTTGGAGTTCCAAAAAGCGGCAATTTACACCTTTTATCCAACCATCCTGCGCACCTCACACGAGCCTGCCCTGCACAGCATTTTCTGGCCTGTTACGCTGTACTGCATTGGCTCTCTGACAGGAAAAATCCTTTGCGGCTGGCTAGCCCAAAAGTTTGGGGATCTCAAGGTCATGCTTGGGGCACTCGTACTCATCGTGCTGACCATCTGGCCGTTCCTAAACGCCGTATCTTGGCCTGCGCTTCTGGTCTCTGCCTTCGTAATGGGTGGCGCATCCTCGGGTATTTTCGCCCTCGTCCCGCATTACCTTTCCAAATGCTTCCCATCGGAAACGCGCAGTTTCGGAATGGGGCTGGGCTATGCTCTTGGATCGCTGGGGCAAGGCATTGCCAGCCGCCTGATCCCCGGTATGGGACCAACACCAGCTACTCTGCCGATTGCGGCTGAATCGCTGGTCATCGGTTCATCTCTCCTGACGGCTGGCATTGCGATACTGCAACCTAAGCATCTCCCCGGCGCCGTCATGGAAGGCGACGAGGACGAACAAAAAGAGGGGCATTAAGCCCCTCTCCAACACTACTCTCTGGATTTCAACTCTACTTCAAACGGCAACCGCAGCAGCCACCCACTCAGCTACGCGGATGCCGTCAATCCCCGCTGAGAGGATACCTCCGGCGTAGCCGGCACCCTCACCAGCTGGGAAAACACCCTTCACGCTGGGGCTATGCCCATCCTGCCCACGCCGCAAACGGATGGGCGAAGATGTTCGCGTTTCCACGCCCGTCATTACCGCGTCTGCCATGGAGTAGCCGCGCAATTTGCGCTCAAACCGAGGCAAAGCCTCGCGCATGGCCTCCGTGACAAAGTCCGGCAAACACAATGAAAGATCGGTGGGCGTCACGCCCGGCGTGTAAGACGGGATCACACTACCCAATGTCGTGGAAGGCTTACCTTCCAAAAAATCACCCACCCGCTGTGCAGGCGCTCGGTAATCACCGCCGCCAACTTTGTAGGCCTCTTTTTCCCATTTCCTTTGAAAGGCAACACCGGCCAACACGTCATCAGGGTAGTCCAGCTCAGGCTTAACCTCGACGACCATCCCCGCATTAGCATTCCGCTCTGCGCGGGAGTATTGGCTCATGCCGTTCGTAACAACCTGTTCCGGCTCAGATGTTGCAGCGACAACCTGACCACCGGGGCACATGCAGAACGAGTAAACACCACGCCCGTTGGACGCATGATGGACAAGTTTATAATCCGCAGCACCGAGCAAATGATGCCCCGCCTGGTCCCCAAAGCGCGCTGCATCAATAACCGCTTGAGGGTGTTCAATACGAACGCCAATAGAGAAAGGCTTTGCATCCATGGCAATGCCCTGACGGTGCAACATGGCAAACGTATCGCGTGCTGAGTGCCCTACGGCCAACACAACATGCGATGCAGGCAACACGTCACCATTCGCCAAACGCAAACCTGTAAGGTGACGGTTTTCGCCTTCGCCCTCGGTTACGAGGTCGTCCACACGCGTGCTGAAACGGTATTCCCCGCCAAGACGCTCAATTTCTTCCCGCATGAACATGACCATTCTGACAAGTCGGAACGTACCAATATGCGGTTTTGAAATTGTCAGAATTTCTTCTGGTGCTCCTGCCCGTACAAATTCTTCCAAAACACGACGCCCGAGATTTCTCGGGTCAGAAACCCCCGAATAGAGCTTACCGTCTGAGAAGGTACCAGCCCCACCCTCGCCAAATTGAACATTACTCTCCGGCGTCAATACAGAACGACGCCACAAAGCAAAGGTGTCTTTAGTCCGTGACCGAACGTCCTTCCCCCTCTCCAGCACAATTGGCCTCAGGCCTGCCTGTGCTAATGTCAGGGCGGCCATCAGGCCACAAGGTCCAGCTCCAACGACAACAGGGCGCGGAGTATCGGCGCTAATAGCCACCTGCGGCAAACGATACTCAGTGTTAGGGCGCGGGCGGATATGTGGGTTTTCCGCATGCACGGCCAACAAACGAGCCTCGTCATCCACGGCACAATCTAGGCTGTACACAAGCACGATGTGCCCGCGTTTGCGCGCATCGTAACCCCGGCGTGCGACTGTCACGTCGCATTTTTGTGCCGCAGACAGCTTCAAGGCTGCACGTGCAGCCTCCTCCAAAGCCTCTGGAGTATGATCAAGCGGTAGACGTAGTTCTGTTAGGCGTATCATGCGTGCGGGCCGTGCTTCTTTGCTGCATGCTCTGGGTCTGCGATCTGGGTGTCTGGCGTGCCTTCCATAATCCGGTCCATCAGCGCCATCAGCAGGCCAGATACAACGAAAGCAAGATGTATGCCCACGCTCCATTCTAATGCGCGCGTGCTCGTCTCATCGACGCGAATGAAATCCGCCAGAACGTGGATCGCTGACATTGCGACAATAGAAGCCATCAGCTTAATTTTAATATCGCCAAAAGTGACGTGACCAATCCATGCGGGATAATCTGCGTGTTCACGAATATCGAGGCGCGAAACAAAGTTTTCGTACCCAGAAAACATCACAATAAGAAGAAGATTGGCCAAAAGGACCAAATCAATCAGATCAAGAACACCAACAAATACATCATCAAAATCAAGATGATGCACATGCATGACTAATTCTGCTAGTTGCTGGAAAAATTTGAACGCGACCAGCAGCAGCCCAATGGTCAGGCTGAAGTACAGCGGCGCGGCGATCCAACGCGTGGCAAAAAAAGCCCTCTCCATCACTTTCTCTATAGAGAGACCTCTCTTGGAACGAGACGAAGCAGCGGGAGCCGCATTCGTGCTCTCCGAAATATGGTCATGTTGCATGTCAGTCATGGCCTCCCTACTACGATCTTGTCTTTCTTTACGCCACACCCTTGTGACGTTTCTGCGTCGCTTCCACAAAATTATGCCTTGCCCGGACGACATATCTTTGGCGCAAGACCAAAATTGCGCTATGCAAACCCTCCCATAACACAGCCCCTTCCGAAAATGACTGATAACTCCCCTCAGCACTCAAAGCCGTGCGGAAACGATTCGCACCAGCATGCGTCCAGAACGGATACTCATCATCATTCGCATGATGACGGCCACCATGATCACAGCCATGATCATGGTCACGCACACGATCACCATGGGCATGGGCATGGGCATGGGCATGGGCATGGGCATGGGCATGGGCATGGGCATGGGCATGGGCACCATCATCACGCGCCGGCAAACTTCGGGAAAGCCTTCGCCGCGGGAATAAGCCTGAACATTGTGTATATTCTCGCAGAAACCGTATGGGGACTACGGGTTCATTCCATGTCACTTCTGGCGGATGCCGGGCATAACCTGTCCGATGTTTTGGGACTGGCAAGCGCATGGTTCGCTCAAATACTGGCACGCCGTACGCCAAGTAGCCGCTTCACTTACGGAATGCGCCGCGCAACCATCCTCTCCGCACTCGCAAATGCCGTTTTCCTGCTGCTCGTTACCGGCGGGATTATCTGGGAATCTGTTCTGCGGCTTGTCACACCCACAGCAGTCGCTGGGAATGTGGTAAGTTGGGTCGCCTTAGTTGGTATCCTCATCAATGGCGGCACTGCTCTTCTCTTCATGCGCGGAGCCCATGACGATCTGAACATGCGCGGAGCTTTTCTCCACATGGCCTCTGATGCCGTCATGGCATTTGCAGTTGTACTGGCTGGCATCGCCATAGCGTGGACAGGTCAAACCATCATTGACCCCGTCGTCAGCTTGCTTGTCTCGCTCTTCATCATCGCAGGCACGTGGTCGCTCTTGAAAGGTTCCGTCACCCTCTCTCTCGATGGCGTTCCTGACGGAATTGACATTGTACAGGTTGAACAAACATTGCGTGCCCTGCCCGGCATTCAAGATATTCATCACCTGCATGTCTGGCCTATGAGCACGACTGAAACAGCATTGACGGTCCACATCCTCCGCGATGCAGAGAACGAGACCGTCACTAACGCCCAGATTATCGATGCGGCACGTGCTGAACTACGCAAACGTTTTCGTATCGGGCACCCCACCTTCCAAATTGAGGATGCACTGACCGCATGCGCCTCCCAGCACCAAAACTGCCAAAAGCCTGATTAATGACCGATCGCCGTAATGTTGCACGCCTCTCGATTGGCGTCAGTCTTATTGTCTTGGCTGTAAAATATGCAGCCTATTTGGTTTCAGGCTCTGACGCCCTGCTTTCCGATGCGATTGAAACCATACTTAATGTCATCGCTGCTTGCGGAACGCTTTTTGCGCTGACGGTTGCCATTCGCCCCGCTGATGACAACCACCCTTATGGCCATGGCAAAGCAGAATACCTTTCTGCCGTTATTGAAGGCGTGCTGGTTGTTCTCACGGCGTTAGGCATTCTCCTAATTTCCATCTTAGACTGGATGCATCCCCACCCTGTCAAAGCCCCGCTCTCCGGCGTGGCATTGAATGCTTTAGCTGGGCTTATCAACTTAATCTGGGCACGCATTCTCATCGGCGTCGGCCGTAAACAGAGCTCCCAAGCCCTCCTTGCTGCGGGCGAACACGTGCAGTCCGACGTCTGGGCGACTATTGCCCTCGTCATTGGCGTAGCGCTCATTCCTATCCTGCATTGGGACCGGCTAGACGCACTGCTTTCTGGCATTGTTGCTATAAACGTTCTGCGCGCTGGCTTTTCCATGATGCGCCACTCCATGTCGGACCTCATGGATGAAGCCCCAGCCCCTGACTGCATTGATAACGTACGCAACGCAATTTCCCAAAGCGCAACAGGCGCAATTGAGGCGCATGACGTGCGTATCCGCAAAGTCGGTGACCTGCATTTTGTTGAGTTCCACCTTGTTGTACAGAACGATATGAGCGTCGATGAAGCACATACGATTTGTGACCGGGTCGAGGCCGCTATTCGGGATGAGCTGGGCCGCGCCTCCATCCACATTCACGTTGAGCCAAGCAATAAAGCCAAGCACTCTGGTGTGCTCGTCTTATCCTGAGCAGGTTGAAGAACTGCGACTTCACTACATCACCCCGCAACGGAATCTTATCTTGCACGTTCCAGTATCCTTGACCCCATTCTTTTAAGGGTGCAGGAGCGGGAGAGGCGTTGCGGAACCCCCTCCCCAACACCTTTTTTTGCCGCAAAATCCTGCAAACCGGACAGTGTGCTCTTGGCTGATCATACACCCAACACCTCCGCCGCCTCCCCAAAACCGACCCCGGGCGGGCACGTCTCCTCCAAGCACGCTTTGCGCCGCAAAGACCGCATACACCACCTGCGCCGTTCCGCGCGCCAAACCCAAACACAGTGGAAGCGCACTGCACTTTACTGGGCCGGGGCCGTTTTAATCGGCATCGTCGCAGTTTTGTTCGCGAAATTAGGGGACAGCGCGGCCGACCTCCGCGAGCGCATCATTGAATGGCACCCTTGGGTGATGCTGATCCTGTCGCCTATCGGTTTTGCTCTCATCATGTGGGTAACACGAACCGTGTTCCAGGGGGCGCAGGGCTCCGGCATACCGCAGACAATTGCAACTCTGCACATTGACGACTTCAAAATTGTTGATCGCATTCTCTCCTTCCGCATTGCGCTCGGCAAAGTCCTCATGACATGCCTTGGGATTATCTGCGGTGCATCCGTTGGTCGCGAAGGCCCCAGTGTACAGGTGGGCGCTTTCATCATGCACAGCTTCTCGCGAGTACTCGGACAATCCAGTATTTCTGCACGCAGAAGCATGATTTTGGCTGGCGGCGCTGCAGGCATGGCTGCGGCCTTTAACACCCCCCTTGCAGGCATTGTGTTCGCCATCGAAGAATTGTCTCACTCATTCGAACAACGCACATCTGGCCGCACTCTTACCGTTGTCGTCCTTTCAGGTGTTACAGCAATCGCCCTATTGGGAAATTACACATATTTCGGCCATGCGGACGTAGACGTTCCGGTCGGAACAGCGTGGATTGCCGTTTTAACCTGCGGTATTCTGGGCGGGCTGGCCGGAGGAAGCTTTTCCTCCCTCATCATCCGCATATCGCGTGGTTTGCCTAAGCCCATCGGCCCTTTTGCGGCCAAACACCCGATCCTCTTTGCTGGCATTTGTGGGTTTATCACGGCTGTTATCGGTATTCTTTCTCACGGCCAAACATACGGCACGGGGTACGCACAATCCCGAGCCATCTTTGCTGGCACCGAGCATTATCCGGCCTCCTTCTTTGTACTTAAATACATCGCTATGGTCGTCTCGTACTGCTCAGGCGTGCCGGGCGGCATGTTTGCACCATGCCTCGCCGTTGGCGCTGGAATAGGCGGTTGGGTCGAGCAGTTCCTTCCCCACACCAACCCGGGGGCTGTCGTCCTGCTCGGAACTGTTGCATATTTTTGTGGCGTTGCTCAGTGCCCGCTTACAGCTACCATCATCGTGATGGAAATGTGCGATAACCAACAAGTTACTCTCGCACTGCTCGCAACATCCTTCCTTGCTTTCGGTGTATCACGAATGGTGTGTCCCCGCCCCCTCTACGGTGCGCTGGCAGACCGTTTCCTCGAAGCAGTAGACCGCAAGCACAGGGGCATCAGTAAAAGGCGCCCCAAACCTCCCGCCACCTCGGACGAACGCGTTCCCTAATCCCCCGCCCCGGCCTCTTGGTCGGGGTTTTTTGTAACTGTGTTTTACAGAACACACATAATTTGCAATATAACAAAATGCGAATGTTTCTCATTTACATCTTTTGTTAAAAAAACTAGCCCTCCCTCAAATCACATTTGGTTTTAGGGAAATTCAATGTCGCCTTTCCACCGGCTCTGCCTTCTCAGCAGCTCATCGTTATTTGTGACAGCTCTCAGCTTCACCGCAGCGCAACCCAGCTTGGCAGCGCAACACAAGCACACCCATCATGGACAAACTGCACATACGAAAACATCGGCATCGCGCCATGCCAATGCCACAACTCAAACAGCTCCCAGCCCTGTAGCAAGCGGCACCACTGCACAAGCACACCCGCAAGCACCGAAAACAGACACGTCGATTGAAGCACAAGGCGATGAAGACCGCTTTACTGCTTGGGGCCATTCACATCCGCAACTCACTGGGACATCGCCCAATCCGAAATTTACCGCCTCTTTGCTCAACACACCGCGCAGCGTATCCGTCATCACGCATGAGCAAATGAAGCTGGTGAATGCCACCTCCTTTGAGGAAGCCCTACGAACCGTACCCGGTATCAGCTTCCGTGGCGGTGATGCATATGCTGTACCGGGAGGGAATTATCCGGTCATTCGCGGCTTTGGCTCATTTAGCAACATGTATATTGATGGCCTACGTGATAGCGGCGTCTCTCAACGCGAAACATTTGACGTTGATGAAATTGAAGTGCTCAAAGGCCCTGGCTCTGTTTATGGCGGGCGTGGCGGATTGGGTGGCCAAATCAATATCACCACAAAGAAAGCACAACTAGGCAACCTCACATCCGGGCAAATCGGTTTTGGCACAGCCGCATATAAGCGCGGTACTCTCGATATTAACCGTCAGATTGGTTCATCAACGGCCGTACGCCTCAACGCCATGGGCGCGGACGGTGACACTGCTGGCCGCGCCCCCACCGGCGCGCATAAATGGGGCGTAGCACCATCTGTCTCGTTCGGCTTGGGCACCCCAACACGACTGACACTTGGCTATTATCACCTCTACAGCTTTGGCATGCCCGATTATTCAGCACCGTATGACAAAGTAACGCATGAGCCTTTAGCTATTCCCCGTCATCTCGTCCTAGGCCTTAAGGACAGAGACTTTGAACGCAGCACGACCAATATGGGTCAAATCATTTTCGAACGCGATTTGTGGAAGAATTTTACCTTCAGAAACACCGTTCAATGGACCAGCACTCAGTACGATTTTATTGCCACCAATCCGCAATGGGTTAGTACTGCGCTGAACAATCCTAATATTTCACTGCAAGCAAAATCAGGCCTCTATCATACTGATAACGCTCAAGAGCAAGCGATGCTTATGGGCAAGTTTAACACTGGTTTCATCCACCACTCCATCAATAGCGGGATCGAACTCTCCCGCGAGCGGACACAGCGCCTCTCGTATTATATGCGTGATTCCAAGGGCAATAACATGCGCGCAGGCGCTCCCTGCAACATTGCCTACAACTGCATCTCCGCCCTTAACCTCTCGAGTTGGAATGTTAACAACCCGTGGACAGGCTCCTACACTGTAGGGGAGCCGGGCGTCCCGCAACTCAATACAAATACGACGACAGGCTCTGCTTACGCATTTGATACAATGAGCATGTTCAACGACCGCCTTTATATCAATGGCGGCGTACGCTTTGATCGTTTTATGACATATGCCAAGCAAGGCACGTTAGGCCTCAGCAACAACCAAAGCTTTGTTAACTATCAAGCGGGCGCCGTTTACAAACCCATCAAACCTGTCAGCATTTACTTCTCTTATGCCACCGCTTCAAACCCGGTAGGCGTCGAAGCCGGAGCAGACGGGCAAGTCGCGCTTAATGCTACAAACAGCAAGCTTGCACCACAAAACGGCAAGAACACTGAAGTTGGCGCCAAAGCGGACCTGCTCCACGGCAATCTCTCCGTAACGGGCTCTCTCTTCAACGGCAAAATGACCAATGCTCAGGTTTCTAACGGCATCGGTGGCATGATTAACGCAGGGACACAGCGTGTCCGCGGTGCGGAAATCAATGTTGCAGGGCACCTGACGCGACGTTGGGATATGTTTGGCGGTTGGACGTATCTTGACAGCACCGTACTTGATGGTGGCCCAACACATGCAAATATTGGCAAGCGTTTTCCCTACACCCCCGGAAATTCAATTGCCCTGTGGAGCACTTACCGCATTCTACCCCAATTCAAATTTGGCGGCGGCGTGACTTATATGAGCAAGCGCTACACCAATGTTAACAACCAGACTTGGGTACCATCATACGTCCGGTTGGACATGGTGGCCGACTACCAGATTACGCCAACGCTTGACCTGCAAGGTAACCTGCAGAACTTAACAAACAAGCGGTACTATGATCGCATTTATACAAATTACGCACGCATCGCAGCAGGGCGTGCCGTCACCTTCCAGCTGACATACCGCCACTAACCTGTCGGTTTCAAACACAGCTTTGACGTGAAGCCATAAACCGAGAGAACCGACCGGGCACTGCCCCGGCCGGCCCCTTTCGGCACACGCAAAGAGTTTTACTGGGGGATCTGAATGCGGCTTATATCCCGTTTGTCTCTTATACTTTTCTTCTTGTTCGTGGGGGCACCGCCCCTTCTTGCCAGCAGCGCTTTTGTCGTGTTGGAGCGCCTGGGCAAACCAACTATTGTTATGACCGAAGTCTCATCCGACGAGGCTTATAATCCATCTGTCCTCACCCGTTTGTCGGCCTATACGCCTCATGGAATACCTATCGCGCTTTTGCACCACGAGGACACTCAACACATAACGCTCGACAAACAGCCGAATGCAGCCGCCATAATAGTACAGGCGAATTTCGGCTTTCACGCCCGCCTCCCCAAAGACGACCACTGGACTTGGCAACGCAAAACTCTTCTGAAAGGCGCGACCATAGGGTTGCAGGCGATTAAGGAAAGCGTGAATTTATACATCTCATCACCGCTTAACCTCAAAGCGCACGGCCTCCACGTCGAGATCATACCGCTGGTGGACCCGTTAAACCTTCATCGTGGAGATCGTTTGCCTCTCCAAGTTCTTCTTGAGGGGAAACCGCTTCCCAATGTCCGCGTAAACGAAAACTTCCTCAACTCACTCAGCGAAGTGACCAAGCCTACGGATAATGAAGGCAGAACCTCTGCATATATCCATGCTGACCAAGTCAATGTTTTACAAATTACTTACGAGCAACCGCTACAACACGACCCGGATGCCGATTTCATACGCTATAACAGCGCACTCACTTTTCATGCAGCTCAGTAAATTATGGGGAGTGTAGGGCCGTTAAACCCTACACTCTCCACATCCAAAATTACTGCGCAGAGAGAACAGAATGCGCGGCGGCATCAGCCTCTACCTTGCACTCACCTGCGTCAGGCGCACCATTAGGAGTTGCCAACTGCGCTTCCAACTCCTGCTTCGCAGCCGCTAGATCATCTTGGATCGCGGGGTCTGCCAAAAGCGTATCCATTTCGGTCGATGCATTCAGGTAGCCTGCCTGTACGTCCGACTTCCAATGCACACCGCAAACTACCCGGCTCTCACCAAATACGCGGCCACGCTGCAAAATTGCGGTTGCATGCTCTGGCATCAGATGCGCCAGCAGCAATGCCATGCCGAAACCAGCCGTTGTGTGCCCTGAAGGGTAAGAGGAATGCAGCCCTAACCCTTTAAATGGCGTGCAAATTGGCAAAGAGGTACCGACGAATGGCCGTGTACGGTGCCAAAAGTCCTTCACTTCGGACGTACGGTGAATCGTCGCAGGCTCAAGACGCGCCAAAACCGTCTGCAAGTGCGGTGCTTTGGTAAGGTCTAGTGTATGTCCTACAGCGCATGAAAAATCCGCCACGAGGTGCGCGGGCTCAAGGTCCGCATCACGCACAGCCAAATCCCAGCGCGGGGTGCCCTTCAATGCTCGGGTCGCGTGAAAAACACGGTCATCGTCTTGTTGTGCAGCACTACCTGGCACAGGCGGAGGGGGCAAAACAATACGCGCATCAGGCGCTGCACTATCGGGCAAAGGTTGTGGTGCCGCAAAAGCCGCACCAGCAGAAACAGAACCTGCAAGCAAAACTGCGGCAACACCGCTCATGACAACAGAACGCATACGCATAAAATCAGCCCCTTAAATTCTTCAGAACGCCGTTTTACGACTGCGCTTCTTTTGCGTCCACCATGTTCCTGACACGGAGGCCATTTCTAGAGTGGATCCATCCCAGCTTTCCTAGGCTTATTGTGTCGCCAAAAAGCGAGGAACACCGCAACTAAACCGCAAAAACTGAGTAAAAATGAAAATTTTGCGAAAGGTGGCTCAAAATGGAAAGTAACGGCATTTCTCCCCTCTGAGAGGAGAATTTTTTGAAAGATACCATCGTAATTTTCAATCGCTTGGCCTCTTCCATTCACCGTCACACTCCAACCCGGCATCATCAACTCATGCCTTACAAGCTGGGCTGGTTTAGAGCACGATACGACAAGCGTTTCGCGTGTTTTGAACTGTGCGTTACAAGCAGGATCCACAGCAAAATACGGCGCTGGGTTCCGAAAGCGGTATATGTCCCCAATCTCTCCTCTTTTAACGAGCACCAATTCTTTCTCCGCTTCGACTGGCTCCACCTTAAGCGATGGCCAGAACTCGCCTTTCTGTGCGCTCCCCCACAACATTACTCCCTGCGTGGCTCCGCTGAGAGAGATGGACAGTCGTTCTGCTTGATCTGGAATTGGTTTATCCAAATTCAGTGTCGTAAACGCATTGTCATTCGCGTTTTTCAATTCCAAACGACCATCCGCGCACGCAACAGCTGAACAAAACGAAAGCTCCAAAACCCCGTTTGACTGATGAAAATATGTTCCTAGTTGCAGCGCAATTTTTTGTGCTGACAGCCTTTTCCAACGCCTTATGTCAAAGACAATAGATGGCTTTTCCGGCGTGAGAGCACGCCCATCCCCCGATCTACCTTCGGTCACATACGGAGCAACCATCAAACCATCATGCTGCGTAACCAATGCAGATACGGCAAATGCTTCAAAAACCTGCGGCCGAAACAGGGCTGCATGCTGCAAGAACGGACCACCGCTGCTGTCTTGCGGAAAAAGACCATCAAAAGTCACGGGGTCCAATCCGTTCCCGAAATCTTTTCTTAGTCGATGTATCCAATTTTGTGGGGTTGGTATGGCGTTAAAGTTTATTGAGGGAATGCCAAAATACGCCCCATAATTCGGCTCAACAGGACCGAGAGTAGCAAAGCGTTGAAAGTCTTTCGTTTCATCTCTTAATGTTTGCAAAAATGCTGTGTCTAACGGACGTTGCACACGCGCGCTTAGGAGCGGAAATGCAAACAAAACGACACTGACGAACACGATATAAAAGGCAATGGCCTTCGGTGACACTTTCTTGAGGTAAAGAACAGACAATATTGATAAAGACACCAATCCCAAAACTATAGAACCGACTGAATACTGTATCGAGGATATAGGACCATAAGAATTTGGATAAATATTTTTTATCATAGGGATATCCAGATAGATAATAACCCCTAACAATGTTGTGAAAATTGATAATAAAATTAAGACGTACTTATTTTTTTTCCAATATCCATTGAATATATCGTCTAACGCGAAGCATGTTAAAAATATGAGGCTTGCCTCTATGACCGGCTCGCATAAGCGGTAAAAAACCGTGTGAGCAGCCTCTGGCACATGGTCCACAATCCATACAAAAGGCGCTAAATTCCCCTGCTTTCCGATGAAGAGGATCGCAACGCCAAAGAGCAGCCAACGCAACCGTGCATCTTTTCTGCCGCCCAAGCTCAGCAAGGCGCAAAATGGTAGAATAACGCCCAAAAAACCACCGAGAGAATACCACGCGTCAAACTGGGAGGCGTAAAAGAATGTTCCGTTAATATAGGGAAAAAAGAGCATGGACCATGCTTCTGGTGGCAAGGCTCCATCGTTTAACCCAGCATGTGAACCAATGTCAGCATAAGGCAAATACGTCGCAAACGATAATAACTGCGGAGACGCAATCAACCCCGCGACTGCCCCTGCTACAATAATATTTTTAACGTATCGTGCCTTATGTTCATGCACCTGAAAGAAGCGCAATATGGCCCAACTCAATACCAATAAACCCAATAAATAAGCTGTCTCCGGAAAGCCCGCGAGCATTAAATAGCTCAGGCCAACAGCCAGCCAACCCCAACGCCCTTCTCGAGCACATTCCACGCCATAAAGCGCTAGGGGCAAAAACGCTAAAGGCTCGGAAGGGCCGTCAGATGCCCACGCATATGTACCGTTAAATGCGTATAAAAGCCCGCCAACCAAGGCGACCCTTGGGTCGATTTTGATTTTTTTTAACAGTGAATACGTCGCTAGCCCCGCAATAATCTGCAGGGTGCACTTCATGAGAAGTAGCCCGTTGGGCAAAGCCAAATATAGCACAAATGGCAAGAAAAATGCTGCCGGCTGGTACTCACCCGCAAGGGGCATTCCAACACCGCTATACGGATTCCACCATGGGATTATCCCGTGCAACCAATCCCGCGAGACCAAGCGGCCTAACGCTTCAACAAAAACTCCAGCGCAACCATCTATCCAGCCCGGATTACCGGGTAGGAAACCTCCTCGCGTAAAACCCGGGGAGTTAACAATAACCGTAGAGGAGACCATTAACGGATCGCTCGAGAGCTTTCCAAGCCATTCCGGCAGATAAATGATAATTGGGAGGAGTATTAGTATAATATGATGGGTATTTAGATATTTTCTGAAAAAATTTTTCCACATCATAGAAAATACCCGTTACTATATACTATAAGGAACAATACATTTTGTCCCCTTATAGACAACCAGTAGAATACGCAAATCGATAGCTCGAAATAATGTCAGGCCTTCAACATGGGCAGATAATCCGCCTATGTTACATGACGAGCCCTGCTAAAAAAGTCACACTGTGAGAACTCGCTGACGATGGAGTTTTAAAATGACGACACAAAAACCGCGGATCGCATTAAAATATTGCACGCAATGTAATTGGCTACTTCGCTCTGCATGGATGGCTCAAGAGCTCCTCTCAACGTTTGGGGAAACCCTCGAAGAAGTCGCCCTTATTCCCGGAACAGGCGGTATATTTGAAATCCGCGTCAATGATGTTCTTGTCTGGGAACGCAAGAAAGATGGCGGCTTTCCTGGCCCCAAAGAATTAAAACAACGCGTGCGGGACGTGATCGCGCCGGAGCGCGACCTCGGCCACACAGATCGTTAATTTACGAGGCGGACGACAAATCAACCGTGCCGAGCACACCATCCTCTGTACCAAAAATAATGGCACCACCTTGTGGAGTAAATGCAAGACTTGTCACGGTGCCGCGTGCCGTAACCTGCCCAGCGCATAACGGTAGAACACGCCCATCGCTCGCACCTTGGTCGGACAACTCCGCCAGCACAACCGTGCCATCTTCATAGCCCGCTGCAACAATATTTTCTTTTGGGTTTGCCGCCACAGCAGAGACAAACAAGCCGGGAAGGCGAGCTAGTTCGGTGGGTGCCTTCCCCATAGGCCCTCCCCCAAAGAAAGGCCACAGAACAACAGCATCTGCCCCCGCTGTCGCGAGCCAGCGCCCGTTACGCGTAAAGCTCATGGAACGTACCTGCTTAGGGTAACCACTCATCCGCATGTTATGGCCGTCAGCCAAGCGCCAGCCATGCAGATCATTTTCCTGCATGGACGTAACCAAGGCCTCTCCTGAGGGATGAATTGCTAAGCCGATATGGCTGCCTTTCCACTCGAGAGGACGCACAGTGTCGACCTTAGCCTGCACAAACCACATGGACACGCCGTTATAGTGCGACGCTGCGAGCCGTTTGCCTTTTGCATCAAATACGATACCCGTAACGGTCGAGGGATGCTCCAACGTTTTTAACGTCTCAGTACCCTCTGCTTTACGTAACTCCATCTTTTTACCAGATGAAAATACTAAATGCGTCGGGGTTGAAGCAACACACTCTATCCAACGGCGACCTTCGTGGAGAATTTCCATCGTGCCGTCCGTCGTGGTGCGGACTAATCTTCCATCCTCACCACCGGATAAATAGGCATTCGGTACACTGTCAGGCGCCAAGCACAGGCCACCTTCATGTGGCTGTAGCACAGTCCATGCTTCGGCGTTTCGAAGGGCATTATGAGGGATGAGAATCAACTCCCCATCCGCCGTCAATGCGGCAAAGCTCTCGCCGTCACGCGCTGCCGCCACTTGAACAATCGGGCTTTCGAAGCGGCGCTCGGCTCCGCGCTGGACAATTAACTCGTCGCTCATGCGGAGACTGAACCTTCTGCAATGCAGCTTTCAAACCCACGCCGAAGCTGCGGACGATTTAGATTACGGCCAATGAATACAAGGCGTGAGTCTGTTGCTTCACCTTCACGGATTGGTCCGATAAAATCACCATCAGCCATCATGTGCACAGCTTGGAAGGCAAAGCGCTGCTCGGCCCCTTCAAAATAAAGAATGCCTTTTGAACGCAAAATATCTGCGCCTTGCTCCTGCAGAATAGCGCCAATCCAAGCGTTGAAGCGCTGCTGATCTAAACGCCCTTTGAGCGAGAGGGAAATGCTGACAATGCCCTCTTCATGGCTGTGCTCGTTATTATCCAGAAAATCAGGCATTGTCGTCAATGCACGCTTCAGATCGAAGCCACCACGATCCAATACGTCCGTCAGCTTTACACCACCGTGTTGCGCTTCGTGGATTTCAGCTACCGCGTTGATCTGACGTATGCGAGCGACAATCTCTGCGCGACGCTCTGCATCAGCCAAATCTGTTTTATTAAGAATGATGACATCCGCAAAAGCCAATTGGCTGGTTGCTTCGGGGCTTTCTTCCAATGTTTGAATAATGTTGAAAGCATCAACAACCGTTACAACGGCATCCAAGCGTGCTTTTTCACGCAAGTTTTCGTCCACGAAGAAAGTCTGCGCGACCGGAGCAGGATCTGCCAGGCCTGTCGTCTCAACGATAATTCCATCGAACCGACCACGTCGACGCAACAAATTCCCTAAAATGCGGATAAGATCCCCACGCACGGTGCAGCAAATACAACCATTGTTGGTCTCAAAGACTTCTTCGTCTGCGTCGACCACAAGGTCATTATCGACCCCCAGTTCCCCGAACTCATTTACAAGAACAGCATATTTCCGGCCGTGTTCAGCACTCAGAATATGATTCAATAATGTTGTTTTTCCTGCCCCCAAAAATCCGGTCAAAACCGTGACCGGGACAGTGCCTGTACGTGATGTATCATGTGCGTCGGACATGAGATCCTCCATATTCTCCCTCAGATATAGGCTCGTCCTGCAAAGGGGGAAAGCTCTGTGTGAAAGGAACATGCTTATACGAAAGGGCTACCCCCAAAAGCATGAAGCCCCATCCACCAAGCGGAAGATTTAGAAAGTCTGAACTGGATGTGAACGGCCAATACTGGATGAAAATCGCAGAAAACAAACCAACTTGCAGCGCCGTCCCTGCTCTTCCGGGCCAGACTACTCTTAGTATTGATACGATCAGACACGAGAAAATGACTAACCCTGGAACACCAGAGTTCATTAGTGCCTGTGCATACAAATTATGTGGATGCTGCACACAAACCGGAAATGTCGGATGCGTCGCAGCAATTTTGCTTAACCAAGTAGGTTCAACAAACGATGATGCCTGATTACAGTGATGCCGGTACCCATCATATCCATACCCCATCAAAGGATGATGTAAGGCCATGACCATGACCCGCGTATATATCTGCCCATAGGGGGACGCCGCAAAATGCTCCAACTGGCAGCGCGTCAATGTAATCAAATGGTGAAAACTTCCGGGTGATACCAAGCGCGTCAGCATCACCAAAAAAGGAACCCCTAGAGCCCCGATAAATGCCGTGAGCCGCATTGGCTTATGCATGAGAGCGCATATGCACAAACCGAACATTGCCAGTGCAAACGGCATGCGCTGTCCAGCCAAAACCATAATCATCGCCGCAGCCAGAAGAGCTCCGCCCTGCAACAGCACACGTTGAGGCATTTTTTTTCGGTCCCAGCAAGCGCACAACACCATCAGCAGCGGCAAAATAAGGCGCGATAATGGGGCTGCCGCACGCGGGTGAGCATAAGGCCCCGTCAGCGTACCATCAGAGAAACGTGGCTGCCCGAAAAAATTCACACCGAAAACAGCTTGGAAACCAATTTGTGCGGCAATGTATACCGTACAACCAAAAGTTACCCATAACATACGCCGTCGCCAGAGAGCATCTGGGAGTATCCATTCCCCCAAAGCTGCCGCTGCAACGAGGAAGCGAATGGCAATAACGGACTGTATTAAAGCCCCTCCGCCACCATGCTCTCCCTGTAAAACGGGCTTAATAGTGCATATAATTTGCCATATCCACCACAAAGCTCCCGTTAAGAACCATGGTTTTCTTACCCAAGAAAAGGCTTCTTCTGTTCTGGATGAATAAACCAGAAACAAAACAGCCAGAATATCGAAATCGATTTCAGCAAATGCCCGGAAATGCGTTAACGTCAGCGGCAATATTACCGCAAGCCAACAACCGAGCAGCCTTAAAGGATCGGAGTTTCTTAACATAAGTGCTTCGATGACTGTTTTCTAACCAACATGCAACCGCCTCGGAGGGAATACGCTTAAAACGATACCCTACGTTTCAAAGAGTAGAAGGAAGCAATATTATGGCAACCGATACCCTTATGATCCCTGGCCTTGATACGCCCGTCTCACGCGTGGCCCTCGGCACATGGGCTATTGGAGGCTGGATGTGGGGTGGCCCGGACGACGACAATGCCGTCAGGACCATCCACACAGCCTTGGATGCCGGCATCAACCTTATCGATACCGCGCCGGTTTATGGCTTTGGCCACTCAGAAGAAGTTGTTGGGCGCGCCCTCGCAGAAAAGCCGCATAAAGCTCTAGTTGCGACCAAACTGGGCATTAATTGGACGGCTGAAGAAAAGGATCGCAAACTTTTCCGGGACTCTCGACCCGCACGCATCCGGCAGGAAGTAGAGGACTCACTCCGCCGCCTGCGCGTTGAAACAATCGATCTGCAACAGATCCACTGGCCCGACACCAAGACCCCCATTGAAGAAAGCGCCAGAGAGCTTCAAAAACTGCGCGAAGAAGGAAAAATCCGTGCTTTGGGCGTAAGCAATTTCTCCACCGAGCAAATGGATATTTTCCGGGAGGTCGCCCCGATCTCCACCATCCAACCGCCGTTGAACCTCTTTGAGCGCACAGCAGAAAAAACCGTTCTGCCCTACGCCAAAAAGCATGATGCTGTGGTCTTAGCTTATGGCCCGCTATGCCGCGGCCTGCTCTCTGGAAAAATGAACGCAGATACAACTTTCCCAGAAAACGACCTCCGCGCTCAAGATCCTAAATTCGTCAAACCACTCTTCCTGTCTTATCTGGCAGCCGTGGACGAGTTCAAGGAAATGGCTGCTAAGCGCGATAAATCACTTCTGGCTTTCGCCGTTCGGTGGGCACTCGACCGCGGCCCAGTGATCGGCCTTTGGGGCGCCCGCAAACCCGAGCAAGTCGACGGCGTGAATGATGTGTTTGGCTGGTCTTTGACAGAAGAAGAAAAAAACAAAGTGGACGATATTCTCGCCCGCCACGTGCCAAAGACTATCGACCCGACCTACATGGCCCCGCCTGAACGGGACTAACTATTCATCACCACGTCGCCCGGCGTGGTGCGCTGTGATACGCTGCTAAACGCAGCGTATCACGCTCTGCCAACGCCCCCTGAACGCCGAAAAGGCTCAAGGCTCTCTCCCGCGCAGATTTTCCTAATTCCATCCGCAATTGTTCATCACACAAGCACTTACGCAGGGCATCTTCAAACGCGTCCGGTTCATCTGGATCGGCATAAAGGCCTGTATCACCCACAACATCAGGTAATGCACCGTTACGTGATGCAATGACCGCGCACCCACACACCATCGCCTCTAATGCCGTCATGCCAAATGGCTCAGACCAGCGGCTTGGTACAACCGCGATGCTTGCCTCCGCCATGAGCTGCATGACCTCTGCATGAAGTTTATAACCCAACATCTTCACCCCTGCTTTTTCAGCATCCGGACGAAGCTTTGCTAAGAAGGGCGTTTCGGGTGTGTCGGCCCCAAAACGGTCCGCCCCGACGATAACTGCCTCCCATTCGGGGAATGCGGCTTTTACATTCCCCCAAGCACGCACAAACGCGTCAACGCCCTTATCAGCTACGACGCGTCCGGCAAATATCACCAAAGGCCGCCGCTCTACACCTTGGGGAGCAACACTTGGGTCAATGACGTTATGCTGAATTTCAACATTACGCCCACTATCAGTACCCTCAAGGTAACGGCGTGCCACCCACTGGGATACGCCACAAACCTGCATAACCTCCAACGTATGCTTTCTAAGCTTAGGTGAGGTCAGACCCCTCATAGTTTGTGGATCATTATGGATCACAAGCCGTACCGGTACGAATTTCGCCAATACACGCGCCAAACCCGGCCTGTTATGCACTTCCACCACATCAGGCTGAAGTTTGCGCACAGCACGGAGGCACCCCAAAACGTACCTCCAACGCGGCAAAAAAGGCATAAACAGTTCAGGTGCTGCTACAAATGTCCCGCCCGGCAACGGTTCCCCGCCGATTTTGCGCCCGAGGATACAATCGCTTTTGTTTGCTAAACGGCTGACGAGGAGTGCGATAGATCCGGCGGCGCCCACATCGTAGCTCTCCTTTGGGGGAAGAATTGTCAAAACCCGTGGAAAACTGCCGAACATATTACGCGACCTTACTCTCGGTTCAATGCGTCCTTCCTATACTGCCCCTCGACGGACAGTAAGAGACT
Source organism: Neokomagataea tanensis (assembly GCF_006542335.1). GTDB lineage: Bacteria > Pseudomonadota > Alphaproteobacteria > Acetobacterales > Acetobacteraceae > Gluconobacter > Gluconobacter tanensis. Next base: position 602,368 of record NZ_CP032485.1, read on the forward strand.
TTCGTGTTTTCAACGCTTCAAAGCCCCTTGAGTCTAACGCATATTTCCCTCACATCTGGCACATTCTCATGTCAGAGCTCTGCTCTGCGCCTCTACACTTGTTTTTTGAGGGCATTACACCGCCATGAAAATCAACGGCACAGCCTACCGCAGCCTTTGGCGCCCCACGGATGACAACCGCAGCATCCGTATCTTCGACCAAACGCGCTTTCCGTGGGAAGTTGAAATTCTGGCATTGCGGGATGAAAACGCCGTGGCCCACGCCATTCGCAGCATGCAGGTGCGTGGCGCCCCACTCATCGGTGCAGTCGCCGCTTACGGATTGATTTTTGCAATCCAAAAAGACGCTTCAGATGACGCCCTCAAAGCCGCAGCAGATATGCTGGTCGAAACCCGCCCAACAGCTATTAACCTTCGTTGGGCTATTGAGCGGATGGTCAAACACCTGCTTACCCTACCTGTAGAAGAACGCGTTGCCGCCGGATATGCGGAGGCGGATGCGCTGTGTGACGAAGACGTTGCCGTCAACGAAGCCATTGGCCGCCATGGCTTAGAACTCATCCGCCAAGCATGGAAAGCCAAGGGCGAGCAAGGCACAGTCAACGTGCTCACGCACTGTAATGCGGGCTGGATCGCTACGGTTGATTGGGGCACCGCCCTCGCCCCAATTTATATGGCCCATGACGAAGGCATCCCAGTGCATGTCTGGGTAGATGAGACGCGCCCCCGCAACCAAGGCAGCCTGCTCACAGCGTTTGAACTCGGCAGCCACGGCGTTGCCCATACGGTTATCGCGGATAATGCCGGTGGCCACTACATGCAGGCTGGAAAGGTTGACCTCGTTATCGTCGGCACCGATCGCGTCACCGCACAAGGCGACGTAGCTAACAAAATTGGCACTTACCTGAAAGCACTCGCCGCGCACGATAACAACGTGCCGTTCTGGGTTGCTCTGCCCTCCTCTACCATCGACTGGCGCGTGCGCGACGGGGTAAAGGAAATTCCGATCGAAGAACGTAGCGCAGAAGAAGTGCTCTATGTCACAGGCATAGATGACACCAACACCCCGAGCCGGGTTCGAGTTGCACCCCCTGCGAGCACTGGCGCGAATCCCGCTTTCGACGTTACCCCCGCACGCCTCGTCACGGGGCTGATAACCGAGCGTGGCTGCTGCGATGCTTCAGAAGAAGGGCTCAGAAGTCTTTTCCCCTTAGACAGCACAACCGTCTGAGCGGGAAACCAACAGACCATCTTGACGCTATAGGGGTGTTGCCGTGCACAATACGGCCCACCCCACACCACATGACGCCGCCGCGTATGGGTCCACACGCCGCAGAGAGGATTACTGTGACACCGTCACCTACATTCCGTTTTATCTCAACGCGGTTGCCAACGCGTGCTGCCTCCATCAGCCTCGGTAGCTTGCTTGCTCTCAGCGCATGCGCTGAACAACAACCCACGCCACGCAGCACGCCTGAGCAAACTCCGACAGCTCAATACGCGAATGGCAGCATTGGGCCCGTGGGCTATGACCCGCACGTTCCGGATTTTGCCAGCCGCAATTTTGAGCCTTTTAATCGTCAGGATGTCGCGGCCATCGCCATGCGTGAATGGCGCATGTTCGGCTCCGCCGTTGCTGATGATGACCCAGAAAACCGCTCGGACGCCAGTGACCCTGCCCTCAAGCCAGAACGGATTCCTGGTCTATGGCAGCGCGTAGGTGAATATTGGTGGATCGGGCAGGACCCTTCGGAGACAGAAGTCAGCTGGACGGGTAAAACCAACGCCGAGGGGCGCCGCTTTGCCCCAGAAAATGACGCCCGTTATGCTTGGTCCGCAGCTTTCATCTCCTACGTCATGCGCGTGGCGGGTGCCAATGAACGCTTTCCCTATTCGCCCAACCATTCAACTTACATCAATGCTGCAGCTAGCGGGCAGTTTAGCGGCCTGACTGCTCACGCCCCCGGCAGTTACGCCCCAAAAATCGGGGACCTTGTCTGCGTTGGCCGTGGGCACAGCCGATCAGTAACCTTCTCCATGTTGCCAACGAGCTATGGCTTCCCCGCTCATTGCGGAATCGTCACAGCCACGGGACAAAATGCCCAGCCTTTCGGAAACGAGCTGAGCATCATTGGTGGCAACGTGGACGATACTGTGGCTCTAACCCACGTGCCGACGGACTCAACAGGGCAAGTCGCGGACCAGACAGGGCACAGCTACGACAGCCGTTACCCTTGGTGCGCTGTGCTCGAAGTCCGCTACGATGCAGATCAGGAACCCGACAGCGGGCGGTGAGCCGACGGCAACCCAGACGCTTTCCAGCCTGTCCCGGGCCCATGCTTATCTTCGAAGCCATCTGCAATGTTTGTGACGTGCTTATAGCCTAAATGTTCAGCGACCATGCTGGCATGATGTGAGCGCATACCAGAGCGGCACAAAAACAGTACTGGCTGAGCAAGGTCAGGCACGGCTTGGGTCAGGCCCGTGACGAACGCGTCTTCCTGATCTGGCTGCCAAGTCAGGCACACCATTGGGCATGGTAGGTTTTCTGCGTCTGGCAGGCCGATCAGCTGCCATTCCTGAGGCGTCCGTACATCTATCAGAACAGGTGTTGGTTCTTGAGATAAGCGCGCCCAAGCCTGCTTCGCTGTCAGAATATTCATGCCTCTTCCTCATCTCCACAAAAAACGCTCTAATTGGAGCGAACATACCATTGGTCAGGCCAGTAAACCACGTTCGTGGTCACAACCAACACAGTCAGGAGTGACAGTATGACCGACAAGGCTTCTCAGCACCACCGCCCGCTCGGCTGGACACATGCCGCATCAGGCATGATTGACGCCATCGGAGGAACCCCACTGATACGCCTGCGTCGTGCATCAGAAGAAACTGGCTGCGACATTTACGGCAAAGCCGAATTCATGAACCCCGGTGGCTCCGTCAAGGACCGCGCGGCTCTGGCTATTATACAGGACGCCTTTGCCAAAGGCTTACTCAAACCCGGCGGAACCGTGGTTGAGGGTACAGCAGGTAATACTGGCATTGGTCTAACGCTTGTGGCCCAAGCCTTGGGCTGCAAGGCCACCATTGTCGTGCCCGAGACACAAAGCCGGGAGAAGCTCGACTTCCTGAGAATGATTGGGGCTGACCTGCGCCTTGTGCCGGCCAAACCCTACCGTGACCCCGGTAATTACGTTCATTTTTCACGCCGCCTTGCGGAAGAAACGGGCGCTTTCTGGGCCAATCAATTCGACAACACTGCAAATCGTGAGGGCCACCGCACGACAACCGCCGTTGAAATCTGGGAACAAACACAAGGAAAAGTGGATGCCTTTACCTGTGCTTGTGGCACGGGCGGCACTTTGGCGGGCATAGCCCTTGGCCTGCGCGACCAAGCACAAATTGCTGGCAAGACTGCACCGCGAATTGTCCTCGCTGATCCGGAAGGCTCAGGCCTTTATGGATGGGTAAAGGAAAATGATCTTTCCATCGCAGGAGGTTCCATCACGGAAGGAATTGGCCAATCCCGCGTGACAGCGAATCTAGATGGTTGCGCCCCTGACGATGCAGAACGTATTCCGGATGCAGAAGCATTAGAACATGTTTTTGCCCTAACAGCCGATGAAGGCATCTCGCTCGGAGGTTCCTCGGGCATAAATATTGCTTCTGCAGTGCGAACTGCAAGAAAGCTTGGTCCCGGACATACGATTGTTACAATTCTGTGCGATGGAGGATCACGCTACCAATCGAAGCTCTTTAACCCCGAGTTTCTTCGCGCCAAAAACCTGCCCGTTCCACACTGGTTGGCTTAGGCACTAAGTGGAGCATAGTACCGAGGTGCTATCGCTCCACCCAACAAGAAGCCACGGACGAGAGAGGCCTATTTAAGAGAGACTAACATGGCGACCGAAACCCTGCCGCACCTGCTCGTTATCGATGATGACCGTGAAATCCGTGAACTGCTCACGAAGTTTTTAGAGCGCAATCATTTTCGTGTCACAGCCGCGCGCGATGGTCGTGAAGCACGTAAGGCTTGGTCCGCTGGCCATTACCAACTGATCGTCCTTGATCTGATGCTGCCGGGCGAAAGCGGCCTTGAGCTCGCGCGTTGGCTCCGCTCACAAGATAATATTCCCATTATCATGCTCACAGCCATGAGCGATGAAACAGACCGCATTATCGGCCTAGAATTCGGCGCAGACGACTATGTGCCAAAACCATTCAACCCACGCGAGCTTCTGGCACGCATCCGGGCCGTCCTGCGCCGTACAACCGAAACCAGCGAACAGCGCCAAGCTGCTGACACACGCAAACTCCATTTTGCGGGATGGGTACTGGATCCGGTGCGTCGTCGCCTGATCAACCCTCAAGGCGCTGAAGTACCGCTGACAGGCGGTGAGTACGACCTGCTTATGGCGCTTCTGGACCGCGCAAACCGCGTCCTGACACGCGACATGCTGCTCGAATTGTTGCGTGGCCGCCAAGCTGGTCCGTTTGACCGCGCCATTGACGTCGCAGTCAGCCGCCTGCGCCGCAAGCTCGAAGATGACGGACGCAACGCTCAGGTTATCAAGACTGTACGCGGTGGTGGGTACGTCCTCGCAGCTGAAGTAGAGCGCGCCTAAAACTTATGCGCCTGCTTCCCTCCTCCCTTGTTACCCGCACAAGCCTGTTGCTGATTGTTGGGCTCGCCATCGTTGAACTGACGAGCCTTTTCATCCACGCGATGGACCGTCTCGATACAACGGAGCGGGCGGAGCTGCATAACTACCAACTCCAGACCTTCACAATTTACTGCACCTTTGCACAAGCTGACCCGGATGACCGGGCAGCTTTGCTAAAGGAACTCAACCTGCCTGATAATTTGACAGTTCTGCTGCTCAAAAAACCAGACCCGAACGTCCCCAACCATCCTATCCCTCTACCGGGCCGTAACTTCCCTGCACCGGGAAACCGTCTGGACGGTCGCGCTGATGAGCGCTTCCAGTCCAACGCGCCTCTTTTTAATGGACCACCACCAGGAATGGGCATGGAAATGCCCCGCCCTGAAAACATGCCAATGCCTGACAATATGCAGGCGCCTCAGGGAAACTCTCCCATGCGGCAGGAGAACTCTGCTCCACCGCGATATCCGTTCCCTGATCAGGACTGGCATGGGCCAGCCCCTCAAAACGATAATTCTGGCGGCCCGTTCATGCCGTCTCCGCCGAACGGTCAGCGTCCGGAGGAAATGGAATCACAACCCAACTTTATCCACTCCCCCCCGCGTGAGACGCCACTCCTCATTCGGTGGGCGCTACTGCCGCGTGCGCTTTACCCGCTGGATGCCCAAGGCGGCAGCATTTTACGGACACGCTCAACATCACTCCTGCTGCCGGATGGCAAAACCTGGGTCGTTGTAAGACTGACCCTGGACCTGCCAAATCCCTTTGGTACACCCGGCACGGTCATTGCGTTCCTAATCACCTCTTTGGTGGGCAGTACGCTGATTGTATGGTCCATTCGCCGGATGATGGCACCCGTGGAAACGTTGGCAAGCGCAGCGGAGGCCTTGGGGCGAGACATGAACAGCAGCGCTGCCTCCCTACCGGAGACAGGCCCGTCCGAACTGCAACGCGCTTCGATCGCCTTCAACACAATGGCACGGCGGATCCAGCGTTTCGTCACCGATCGTACGCTCATGCTCACAGCGATCGGCCATGATCTACGCACGCCAATTACGCGCCTTAAACTCCGCGCTGAATTCATTGACGACGATGAACTGCGTACAAAAGTGCTCGCCGATCTGGACGAAATGGAAGCCATGGTTTCCTCCACCCTCGCCTTTGGTCGTGACAGTTCGGCGAACGAGCCTCTCGTCTCGCTTGACCTGCGCGCACTGCTTGAAACCATCGTTGACGAAGCTATCGAGAGCCAGCCTCAAAAAGCCGACTCTTTGCACTTCACTCCACCCAACAGCCCAGTAGAAATCCGTGCGCGTTCCGTTGCTTTAAAGCGCGCCCTGAATAACTTGATTCTAAACGCCCTCAAATATGGCGGCAGTGCAATTGTGACTCTCACTCTGCAAAATACGGGTAAGAAGCAAGGGCGACATGTTAGAATTTTGATTGAGGATAACGGCCCCGGACTATCCGGTGACGACTTGGAGCGAGTTTTCGAGCCCTTTTTCCGAACCGAAGCGAGCAGAAACTGTGAAACAGGCGGTACCGGCCTCGGCCTGTCTATCGCCCGGACTATTTTGCGTGGCCAAGGCGGAGATGTCTATTTGGAGAACCGTAAAGAAGGCGGCCTACGCGCAGTGGTTACACTCGCCCTTTAAACGCCTAACGCTGAACGGAAGAATTCTGCACATAGGCTGAGCTTTATTGACAAAAACAGATAAAGCTCAGCCCGCAACTCATCGCACCGGAACCACGTACAAAAGATTTCGCTAAGCACATTGGTTCTCAACTTTGTGCTGTTTTTTGCGGCACAGCTTTATTCCGTGCTACTAAAATCTATGACCTTTACAGCGCGTGTTATCCATCTTTGGCTTGGATTTTGTCTTCGCACCACGCGCTGGCAAATTACTGGCACACCAACGAGACGTGCCGCCCTTACTCGGAGCAATACTGGCCAGGTCATCGCGTTCTGGCACCGACATCTTGCCCTCGCTCCAGCTTTATGGCTTTGGGCGCGCTCAAAAGAGCCAAGCCTCAAAATGCACGTCTTTATATCCCGCAATAAAGACGGCCGCCTTATCGCAGATGCTGTTCGCCCATGGGGCGTTACTGCTTTGCATGGCTCAACGGCACGACGCGGGAAAGATAAAGGCGGGGCCGCAGCTCTACGCTCAGCGTTAAAAATACTAAATGCAGGGCACCTCGTTGCTATCACACCGGACGGCCCCCGCGGCCCGGCCGAGCACGTTCAGCCCGGTGCAGAGGCTCTCTCCCGTATAGCAAAATGCCCTTTGACGCCGGTGGGTATGGCTGCAAGCGGAATACGCCTGCCCTCTTGGGACAGGCTGATTTTGCCCATTCCTTTTGGCAGAGGCTTCATTAATCCCGGGCCGCCGCTTGTTAAAGCTGATGCGGCAACACTGCGTGACGCCCTCCTCGACGCGAACAAAGACGCAGAAACACAATACGCGCAGACACGCAGAACCCCTATCGAGATACTCTGGGCTGGCATTGGCACTGCTCTCGCTCCCGCCCTCACAGTAATGACACGCACCCGCCTACGGAGGGGAAAAGAATTACCCAATCGCGTGCGTGAGCGAATGGGCCTTTCCCCAACATTGCCCTATGCACGCCCTCCGTTGTGGATTCATGCTGCAAGCGTTGGTGAAACCCTCTGCGCACGCCCATTGCTGGATGCCCTTCTCGCTACAGACCCAGCACTGCCCATTTTATTTACCACCGCCACCGTCACAGGCGGCGCAATACTGGCGCAGCACCCAGCATTCGGAACCAGAATTACACACCAATTCATTCCTCACGATGTGCCGCGCTGGACCAAACGCTTTCTGGACCGCTGGACACCCAGCGGGGCTGTTTTTGTCGAGAGCGAATTATGGCCGGGCATCGTGACCGAACTCTCACGCCGCCATATCCCCATCATGGTGGTCAATGGCCGCTTATCTGACCGCTCCGCACGGCGCTGGCAACGCTGGCAACGCTTCACGCGCTCGCTTTTCTCTCGTCTAGAGTGGGTCGCAGCGCGTGGTGAAGAAGATGCAGCGCATTTTAAAACCTTAGGGGTCCGCAAAGTCTACAATCACGGTGATCTGAAACGTGATGCCGCACCATTGCCTTACGACCACGCAGAATTTTTACGCCTTCGTGACCTCATCGGAGAGCGCCCCGTATTTGTCGCCGCGTCCACCCATGCGGGAGAAGAGGAGATCATCCTACAAGCCGCAGAACGGGCGCGTGCAACACGGCCCGACTTGCTTACCATTCTTGTACCACGACACCCCAATCGTGGGGCAGAGTTGTCCAAGCGTTTTGCCCTGCCGAGCCGTCAAAATGGACAAGACCCTGACGCAAAAATGCCTGTATTTATGGCAGATACTTTAGGGGAACTTGGCCTCTTTTACCGGTTAGCGTCTATGTGCTTTGTCGGGCATTCACTTCTCCCCCCGGGTGGAGGGCACAACCCTTTTGAACCCCTCAGATTAGGGGTGCCAACAGCAACAGGCCCCCATATGGGCAACTGGCGAGAAGCCGTTAAGCAACTTTCTCACTCGCTACACATCGTTGCAAATACCGACAGCTTGGCGCAATGGTTAGTAGCGGTTGAGACATTCCCGACCGGCCCCTTGCCTGAAACACGCCTTGTCCATGCCCTGACAACGACTATTCTGGAGACTTTGGAGCGATGAGGTTGCGCCCCCCCCGCTTCTGGACCTCGGATAAGCCCGGAGTACTCTCACGGGCCTTAACGCCCGCAAGCAGGCTCGTAAGCCGCATAGCAGAACAGCGCAGCAGCCGGACGGGTTACCACGCCTCCGTGCCAGTATTGTGCTGCGGCAACGTTACGACCGGGGGGACCGGCAAAACACCGTTGACGTTTGATCTCGTGCAAAGGCTTAAGGAACGCGGCCGCAATCCGCATATTTTGAGCCGCGGCCACGGTGGACGGGAGCACGGTCCGGTTGCTGTCGATCCCGGGCGTTACACGGCACGAGATGTCGGAGATGAGCCTATGCTCCTCTCAGCCTGTGCCCCGACATGGATCGGGGCTAACCGCGGAGAAACGGCACGCCTTGCAGTCAGTGAAGGTGCGGACTGCCTCGTCATGGACGATGGCTTTCAAAACACCACACTCGAAAAAACAATGTCTCTGTTAGTAGTCGATGGCGCAACAGGGTTTGGTAATCGGCACGTATTGCCAGCCGGACCTTTACGCGAAAACCTTACCGCAGCTTTTGCACGAGCCAGCGCCCTTATCCTTATCGGCGATGATAAGCGTCACATTCGCGCCACGACCCCAGCCACGCTGCCCATCTTTCAGGCGCGCCTCATTCCGGGCCCAGAAATTCGGCGCTTACAAGGCGTACGGGTCATTGCTTTTGCAGGCATTGGGCGGCCTGACAAATTTTTTACCATGCTGCGCGAGGCAGGCGTCGACCCTGTGCGCACCATCAGCTTTCCTGACCACCACAACTACAGCGCCCGTGATATTAACCGGCTTGATGCTTTGCGGTTGGAAGCCAACACTACCCTTGTCACAACCGCCAAAGACGCCATCAAACTTCCCCCAAGTTTTCGGGCACAGGTAACGATCATCGGCGTAGACCTGCTTTGGGAAGACCCAAAAGCACCCGATTTATTGCTGGACCAACTCTTTGCATGACCAAATTACTCCACCGCGCGGAGCATGCTCTCCTCCGTAGCCTACTGTTTGCCCTCCGCCAAATCCCGGCATCGTCAGCATCGAATTTTGGCGGTTGGCTCGCCCGGATTATAGGCCCCGCACTCCCCGTTTCCCGCGTAGCAAACCGTAATTTGCAACTCGCTTTCCCCGCTATGACGGAGCACGACAGAGGGAAAACCGTCCGTGACAGCTGGGAAAACTTAGGCCGCACTGTCGCTGAGCTGCCCCATATCGGCACACTCCCCCATAACAGCCTGTCAGGCCCAGGCTGGAGCGTCGAAGGCGCAGAACACCTAGAAGCTGCACGCCTGAGCGCACGGCCTGTTATTTTCTTTTCAGGGCATATCGGCAACTGGGAGCTAATGCCTCCTGCAGTGGCGCATTATGGCCTCCCCTTTGCATCTTTCTACCGTGCCGCAAGCAATCCACTCGTCGATCAACTGATTCGCGACCTGCGACAAAGCACCATGCAACAAGAGGCGTTGATGTTTCCCAAAGGAGCCAAAGGTGCTCGGAGCGCTTTGAAACATCTCGCGCAGGGAGGGCATCTTGGCATTCTCGGTGACCAAAAAATGAATGACGGCATCGAAGTCACTCTTTTTGATCACCCCGCGATGACTGCCTCTGCCGCCGCTGTTTTCGCACTGCGGCACAACGCCTTGATTGTTACGGGGCACGTCCGGCGCGACGGTCCGGCACGACTCGTCTTGGTGGTGGATCCGCCTTTCAGCCCCACACCGACAGACGACCGTCAAGCTGACGTCCAGACCCTAACCCAAACCCTCAACCACAAGCTTGAGGACTGGGTCCGCGAAAAACCCAGTTCATGGCTTCTCTTTCACCGGCGTTGGGCAAAACCGCTCTACCGCCAGAAGGAAGCAGCCCTCTAAGCTATGCGTTTTACGCATGGCTGAATTGCCACAGTAAGGAAAGTTTGTTGCGCCAAAAGGCACTTTTGTGAAGTTTCCTGTTGTGAAAAGGCGTTTAAGCCCCTTAGCCTGCATGTATCAGTTTTTAACCGGGCTCTTTTCCCAAGCATCGCGGAGGGTTTTCCTGATGCCACAACAGGCAACTTCCCAGCACTTTTCACCGCAGGTTGCCGAGTGTTCGAACATCGTGCCTCTGCGCCAAGGTGTTCTGCCTCGCCATCGTGAATATCTCTCACGTTGGCTGGAAGCTGGCCTGCGCATGGGTCTGTTCGATGCCGAAATTACTACAACATCACAGCGTGGCGAGACCCATGAGAGTTCAGCCGCAATTGAACATATTCTTGTTTGGGTCCGTGAAAATCCTCAGCCCGCTTACATGCTGCGCCCACAAGGCATGCACTGGGTTCTGATTGATCAACTGCGTGAACACAAACTCGGAAGCTATTCAAGCTTTGAAGTCGCTTTGAACACCATCCGCCCTGTGCTGCCTACTGCAGAAATTTTCGCTGCTTAAACACACTCTTTACCCTGCACTCGCTGCTCATCCAGCCAGCGCAGGGAAGATTAAACCTAAATCACGATGGGCGCAGGGCAACATCACGCGAGGCCGGCACCACAATCCGCGAACCACCCACACGCTGGATCTGGAAAACGGCTAAGTTGCGGCTCACATGCCCATCTGGACGCAGTCGGAACAAACCATCTACACCGACAAAACCGTCAGAGCGTGTCAAAGCAGCCTGATCAACATGCCCCGACCGCGCAACGACATTTGCGAGAGCCCCAGCGTCATAAGCGAAGTCCGTCACGGGTGACGGTGCCTGCCCATAAACCGCTTTATACCGCGCAACGTAACCATTTCTGTCGCGGGCATCTGGAGCAGCGTACCAAGCGCCATGCAACGCACCAAGCTTTGCATCAAAGGCCTTCCAAAGGGCTGGCCCCATAATCTGTACCTGCGCAGTGTCCACATGGTCTTCTTGCAGTGCTGAAATGACCTGCCCAAGCGCCAAGCCCGTGTCAGCAAGCAGCAGCGCGTCAAAAGGCGGAGGCGCAATTTGTGCTGGCGCTGTTGTTACGGGAGGGGCGGCGGCGGCCACCGCCTGTGACGCATCCTGAGCCGCAGTAGGATCAATTGCTGAAGGACCACTTGCCGCTGGTGAAGTGTCTGTGGCGGTAGCTGCCGGTGCCGTAGGCTGACGAGCTGCAATGTTAGACAGTGTCTTCAGGCCGTCATGAATATTGGCTTCGTCAGAGGTGTGAAAAACGATTTGTGGTGCGCCCAGTGCAGCATCCCGGCAAGCCGTGGTGAGGCCCTCAGCCATTGCGTGGCCCAGAGGGTTATCCGGTAAAAACGCCGCGAATGTTTTGCGTCCGGTTGCACGAGCGGCGTCCACCATCCGGCGCACTTGTTGCTCAGGCGTAAGGCCCATAACCCAAACCCCGGGACGGGCCTGCGTTGAATCGCTCGTAAAGGCCAGAACTGGCTTGCCTGCACTGGCGGCCACGGGCGCGACGGCGGCTGTTTCTGTAGCCGTCAAAGGCCCTAGCAATAAGGCATCTCCGTGGGACAGAGCCACTTGTGCAGCAGCTGCAGCGCCACCCGGCCCATTACTGTCCTGCACATCAAGTACAGGCGCCCCTGATGACGACAACGCCAATTTAGCAGCATCGCGCATGCGCAGGCCAATCGGGCCGAAACGTCCGCTTAACGGCAGAATCAGCCCCACTTTAGGAGCATTTTGCGCTATGCTTGTTCCATTACCCCCGGACGGTGCAATTGGTGGTCCAGCCTCGTTATTTGCGCAAGCGGCAAGGCCAAAAGCCGTACCCAAAGCCAAAAACGTGCGAAAATGCCTTGGCATAGCCACACTGAACGGCTCTAAGCAGGTACGCTTTACTTCTTGCAAAGACGCTTTGCGCTTATTGGTCGAGGATACAGATGTCCGAGCAATCATGGTCTGCTGAAACTCCCTTAAGCGAGGTGACCGCATCATCGTCAAATGCCCCGCTCACCGAGGCCAACCCGGTGGGGGGAGGCTCCCTGATATTGGTTGCAACTCCAATCGGCAACCTTGGCGATATCAGCGCAAGGGCAATTGAAGCTCTTCGTACGGTTGAAGCCATACTGTGTGAAGATACGCGCGTCACGGCCAAATTGTTGACGGCACACGGAATCACCACACCGACTTACACACTGCACGATCATAACGAAGCAGAGAAGATTCCGTTTCTTTTGGAAAAACTTCACGCGGGGTCCCGTTTCGCCGTGGTCTCCGACGCTGGGACACCACTGGTTTCTGACCCGGGCTTCCGCCTCGTCCGCGCTGCGATTGATGCCAATATTCCCGTTAGCACCACCCCCGGCCCCAATGCTGTCATCACAGCGCTGACACTCTCCGGGCTGCCTCCTCACCCATTCACCTTTCTTGGCTTCCCTCCACCCAAGAGTGAAGCCCGCACCAGCACCTTTTCAGGATTGCGCGCTGCTGAACAAGCAGGTCTACGCTCTACTTTAATCTGGTACGAAGCACCTCACCGCCTTGTAGCATCGCTCGAAGACCTCATCAGCGTATTCGGCCCAGACCGGGACGCTGCGGTCGGGCGGGAATTGACAAAGCGCTTCGAGGAAATGGTGCGTGGCAGTTTGAAAACCGTGCACGAGCACTTCTTGCAGCATGCACCACGCGGTGAAATCACCCTCCTGATTGGCCCGGCAGCCGAGACTGATACCGGCGCAGCAGATCTGGACACTTTGTTGCGCGAGGCTTTGCAGCACCATTCCGTCAAAGACGCTGCCTCTCTCGTTGCTGGTATGGTCAAGCTTCCCAAACGCACGGTTTACAGCCGCGCGCTTGAACTCTCCCGCGAGATTTAACGCACAGCCCCTCAAACCTTGCTGGTTTGGGGGGCTAGGACACTATTAATCGCCTTTTCCAACATATCGACCATGCCCAGCAATTCCGCCTCACTTGCAATGAAAGGCGGCGCCAGCAGCATATGATCGCCATTTTTACCATCGCGCGTCCCCGACATAGGGTAACAAAGCAAACCAGCTTCAAAAGCCACTTTTTGTAGGCGATTGGCCAAATTTACCTCTGGTGGAAAAGGCTCCTTACCCATCCGGTCTTGAACAAACTCAATGCCCCAAAACAATCCACGGCCACGTATGTCACCCACATAAGGATGCGCAGCAAAACGCTCGCGGAGCTTTCTTTCCAGAAATCTGCCACGCTCCCGCACTTGGGACACCAAATCGCGGTCTATAATGTTTTTGAGCACAGCCCGGCCGGCCGCCGCAGCAACCGGATGCCCTAAATACGTGTGACCGTGCTGGAAAAAGCCACTCCCCTTGGCAATCGTATCGTACACAGCTCCCGTGCACAGCATCGCGCCAATAGGCTGAAATCCCGCTCCTAACCCCTTGGCAATGCACAAAATATCGGGGCTCACTTCATCAGCTTCGCACGCGTACAAATAGCCAGTACGGCCCATTCCGCACATGACTTCATCCAGAATCAATAAAACACCATACTGATTGCAGATTTCGCGAATACGCTTGAAATAACCCGGCACGGCAGGTACCGCGCCCAGCGTCGCGCCCACGACAGGCTCTGCAATGAAGGCCATGACAGCGTCTTTGCCCAGCCGCAGGATCTCGGCTTCGAGCTCATTCGCAACCCGCAAGCCGTAATCTTCAACTGTTTCATCCGCCGAGCGGTCCATGTATTCGTAGCAAGGCGCAATGTGGCTTACATCAACCAGCAATGGTGCATACTGCGCCCGGCGCCACTCATTCCCACCAACGGCAAGTGCCCCAAGAGTATTACCGTGGTAGCTCTGCCTCCGCGCAATCACATGCCGTCTTTGAGGTTCACCACGCTCGACGTGGTATTGCCGAGCCAGTTTAATTGCTGATTCAACAGCCTCGGAACCACCCGAAACCAGATAAACTTTCTCGAGCCCCTCAGGCGCGTGGGCGATCAAAAGTGAAGCTAATTCCTCAGCCGGTAAGGACGTGAAAAACCGCGTATGTGCATACGCCAAGCTATCTAATTGCTCTTTAATGGCTTCAACGACATGCGGGTTGGAATGACCCAGACATGAGACTGCGGCCCCGCCCGACCCGTCAAAATAACACTTGCCGCTTTGATCAATAATAAAACACCCATCCCCGGAAACAGCGACGGGACGTGAACCATGACATGAACGCGGAAAAATATGGGACACAGAGCACACTTTCGAAAATATTCTCCGGACCGAGTTTCCGCCCTCGTTGCTAAAAGACGGAAACTCAATTCAGAATAAAATTTCGAAAACCATTCTCGATTAATACCGCTTACGCAACATCTTTATGCCGCGCAGAGTTATAAAAAGAGCCTCTATTCTTGGGATTTTGGCAAAACAAACAAAGAGGGAGCTAGTGCCAGGCCGGTCTTCACATCGGACAAGGCAATTTTTGTAACGCGCCCCTGCGCATCGACAACCGTCCAACCCTGCAAAGCCAGAGGCTGCTCACTGAAATGTAACGTCAGGGTCCCCTCACCCGGATTGTCACTTCGCACAAGACCAACATTCAACGCTCCCTGCTCATGGCTGAACGTCGTAACCGTAACATCGCCAGAAAGCTTCGGGTTAGGCCGCAGTAAGAGGCCAAGAGGCGTGCGGTCCAGCGGTATGGTCGTGACCTGATCAATGCTCCGGTCTTGGAAAACCACCCTTCCGTCATTTGCAACGAGCAGAAGCGGGCTAGGTGCATCATAGTCAAAACGCATTTTGCCCGGCTGCCCCGTCACCCGCGCGAGTGATGCCGTGCCGTGCGTTACGCCACCGTCAGGCGCTGTTTGGGCAAAGCGCGCCTGAAGCGTGCTGATACCACCTAGCGTATCCTGAATGCGTTCCAACCAACCTTGGTCAACAGGCTTGAGGACAGCAGCCCGCGTTTGCGCTTCCACAGGCGTCACCGACAGCACCACACACGCTGCCGCCACAGAAAAACCGAGAACACGGATAAAACGCGAAAACATCATAACGAACTACCGATCACTACGCCGGTTGCAAAAACAAGTGCCCTACCCAATAGCGACTGCACTCACACAGAGCCAGAAAGCGTATCCTGATATCGTCGGCGTATCCACGAAATTAGGACCAATTCCACGAGCACAGCAATAACAGCTACGGCAAAAGCAAGGTGAAAATCTGGCACGAGGAAGAGTAAAATATGGCCAGCCCCAGCAGTGCTTACACTTCAGCGTGCAGGAAAAGCGGCCTTACATCCCCGCCCCAAGCACCATTGAAAAGGTCCAGCCAGTGCTCAGCCTGCGTTGGACCTCCATCAGCAATAGCCTGCAAAGGAGACAAAAACTGTGCTTCGTCGCGCGCTCTCGCCCGCAACCCTTGCTCTGCCAAAGCCATTACACGGCGTGCCAGTGCTCTTAGCCCGCCGGGGAAAGGTGCATTCATGGCCAGCATAGGCACGTCGGCCCTTAGCTGTTGGTACACTGCCCAATCCTGCTCCCGGACCAGCGCCTCGACCTCAATTAAGGTTGCAGGGTCATAGAGTAGACCGACCCACAAGGCAGAATGTGCAACCATCATTTGCGGAGAGCCTGCGTCTGCCCCTCGCATTTCAAGGAATTGTTTTAAACGCACATCTGGGAAGGCCGTCGTCAAATGGTCTTCAAAATCACCAATTGTGGGTTGCTGATCGGCGTAGCCCTTCAGCCCCTCTGGCGTCTCGCCTGCCAGCCAGCGGCGGAAAGATGCACCAGCTACATCGATATTTCGTCCATCACGCGCGACGAAATACATGGGTACATCAAGAACCCAATCAACGTAGCGCTCAAACGTGAAATTCTCAGAGAAGAAGCCCGAAGGCTGTCCTGATCGAGCGTTATCTGTATCCGTCCAGATGCGGCAGCGGTTTGACAGATAGCCGTTCGCTTTACCCTCAAGGAAAGGCGAATTGGCCATCAGCGCACTCACCAGCGGTTGGAGCGCCAGAGAGACACGCATTTTGCGCGCCATATCGGCCTCGTCCGAAAAATCCAAATTAACCTGAACCGTTGATGAACGCGTCATCATGTCAAGACCAAGCGCACCTACCTGCGGCATATAGCGGCGCATGATTGCGTAACGGCTTTTGGGCATCCAAGGCATTGCATCGCGCGTCCAAAGCGGCTGAAAACCCACTGGCGCAAAGCCAAGTCCCAGTTCGCGTGCGGGCCCACGGATCAAATCAAAATGCGCCCGCATCTCGCGGTCAGTTTCCTGTAACGTCTGCAAAGGCGCACCGGATAGTTCAAACTGCCCCGCAGGCTCTAAAGAAATCGAGCTGCCCTTCTGGCCGTTAATGCCCTTCAGACCGATGACGGCCTCACCATCTTTAATCGGCTCCCAGTCCGGGCCTGCCAGATTGTTCAATAAGGCGCCTATGCCACGCGGCTCGTAAGCAGGCGGCGCGAAAGCTTTTCGTCCGTCCGAGGCATCGGGGCGGATAAAGCCGAATTTTTCATGCTCTGTACCAATCTTCCACTGGCTCTGCGGTTTGTTACCACGCGCCAGAACCTCGACGAGTTGCGCACGGTTTTCGATCGGTGCGCTGTTAGTCTTGCCGGGGTTGGACATTGCTTTCAGACCTTATACTCTAAATCGATTGTTCGATGGTGATAGAACTGCTTTCCGTGGCTGTTGTAGCAGGTCCGGCGCGTCTGTCACCCTTCGTCATACTGATGTGTTTTTATGCACACGGACAGCCAAACGAGACAAGCCCGCACAAACAGCGGTATCAGCCCGCAAAACCAAAGAACCAAGAGAGAGCGCATGCACAAAACTCAGCCCGCGCAAGCGCTGCATCTCTGCCGGTGAGAAGCCACCTTCCGGTCCTACTAACAGCCCTACCTCCGCAGCACTCTCGCAGGGCTGCTCGGTGCCCGGTTGGCGCTCTAACGCAGCATAGAGCACATCCGTTTCAGACCATTCTGCAAGGCGCGTAAAGAGAGGTTTCGGGGTCTCTATTTCCGGCACGTCCAGGCGTTCACATTGCTCAGCTGCCTCAGTCGCGATCAACGTCAATCGCTCCAAGTTTAACCGATGCGTGTTGGTCCGCTCTGTAATGACCGGCAAAAACCGTTTAACTCCAAGCTCCGTCCCCATACGGATAACCAACTCCGTTGCATCTCGCTTGAGCGGAGCAAACAACAGCACCGCCCCCTCTGTCGGCTGGGCTACCCTCTTCTGCTCAACAAAGCAGATCGTACCCTTATCCTTACGCAGCGTTGAAAGCGTCGCCTCCCACTCGCCGTCTTTCGCATTAAAGACCCGAAGAACATCTCCAACGCTTTGCCGCATTACAGACCCTAAGTAATGGGCCTGACCTGGCGTCAAAGAACAAACCTCGCCTTGGGCAAAAGGCAGATCATTCGGGGCGCAATATAAGCGGGGGGCATCACGACTCATAAGTAATGAATAACCTGCCTGAGAACACGGAGCAAATGCCATGCCAGATAGGGCTTGACGTCTCCGCACCTCCACCGCATCACGACAGACATGACAGCCGCCACACCACACACCGATATTCGCCTCTCTGGATGGATTGGCCGCTTGCCAAACCCTTGGCGTTCATACGCCTTGCTTGCGCGCCTAGACCGACCAGTCGGAACGTGGCTGCTGTTTTTACCTGGGATATGCGGGCTTTTTCTGGCCGATAGCGCAACACCTCTCGCAACACGCCTCATATACACCATCCTCTTTGGCATTGGTTCGCTCATCATGCGTTCCGCCGGGTGCGTCGTGAACGATATCTGGGACCGGGACATTGACGCCAAAGTCAGCCGCACAGCAGGGCGTCCCCTTGCGAGCGGTGCCCTATCCCTCAAACAAGGCCTCTTACTGTTAGCTGTGCTGCTGTTAGGCGGGCTGATCATCCTCTTGAGCCTGCCTCAAGCGTGTTGGGCACTAGCCCCTCTCGCCTTGCTTTTAGTCGCCCTCTACCCGGCGGCAAAAAGAGTAACATGGTGGCCACAGCTTGTTATGGGCTTTACCTTTGGCTTCGGTGCCCCCATGGGCTACGCCGCAGCCGGCGGCCGTTTTGATACGAGCGGATTTCTCCTCTATGCGGCCGTGATTCTCTGGCAGTTGGGCTTTGATACCATATATGGCTTTCAGGACATGGAAGACGACGCCCGTATTGGCGTGCGTTCAACATCTCGCCTAATGGCCGATTATCCTCGCCTGTTCATCGGGGCGTGCTATGGCTTCGCGCTCATCTGCTTTGCACTGTCCGGCTTGTATGCACATTTATCGGCAGGGTTCTGGGCGCTACTGCTCATTGCCGCAGTTTATCTCGCCCAGCAGGCCTTTAGAATCAAACCGCAAAACGCACCGAACTGCCTTGCCCTTTTCCGCCAGAACGTTCCTATCGGCATGGTTCTCGCCTTGGCGTTCGTTCTTGGTCGCTTGGGCTTATCATGACAACATGCGCTCGCCATTTGGACTTTATTCGGGCTCACACAACTCAGGCTCACGCGCCATTAGTACCCGAAATACCTCTGTATCTTGCAACGGAAATTACGCCCCTCTGGCAGGCCAGTTCAGACTTTCTTGAGCGCCATAATCTGGAGCCGCCTTATTGGGCCTTTGCATGGCCGGGCAGCCAACTCATAGCGCGCACGATCCTAGACAACCCGAACCACATACGTGGCAAAACCGTTCTCGATTTTGCATGCGGGGGCGGTCTGGCAGGCATTGCGGCTGCCAAGGCAGGTGCACAAACCGTTAGCGGCAACGATATTGATAGCTTCGCACTAAGCGCACTTACCTTAAACGCCGCACTTAACGAGGTCACTGTTTCTCCGGTCACTGGAGACCTTGTTGGTACTCAACCGGAATGTGACATCATGATCGTCGGAGATGTCTGCTACGACGCAGCCATGACGGCCCATATTCTTCCTTGGCTCGCACGCTGTGCAACGCGGTGCGAAGTCTGGCTTTGCGACCCGGGACGGCATTACGGCCCCCAGGGTAAAAACGAGCACAGTAATCTGTTCAGCAGCTTGGAAGTACTAAGCCAAAAGAACATTCCAACATCACGGGACCTCGAAAGCGCTGATACACGCCTTACGACGCTTTACCGCCTGCCCAAAACTCCCGCGTAACACTCAGGAATGCGGCCAGCCCCGCCATACTTGCCGCACCGGCAAGACACAGGCTGGAGGGGTGCTCAAAAGCTGTAAATAAGGCCGCGACGAACAAAGCACCTGTGGTTTGCCCCCCAGACGCGCAACAGACAACATACCGCTAGCACTGCCCTCTCGCCCTTTTGGCGCGCTGAGCATAATGGCGCGGTTATTCGGTGGCTGGAAGGTTCCAAAACCACACCCGGATAATAAAGTACGCCAAATTATATCGAGGTTTGAAGCATCAGCTGGCAACAACCACAGCAGGAAGAACCCAATGGTAACGGTGACCATCCCGATACTGCTTAAGATAGATGCAGGCACCCGATCTGAAAAAAGCCCTACAACGTAAGACATTAGCGCAACGCCAACCGCCCAAGGCGAAATAAGCAGGCCGATCGTCGCCGGGTCACGGTGGAACATCAAGTTTAGCGTCAAAGGCATGGCAACAATGTATAAATTAGACGCAATGAAACTCATGTAACCGACAAGGCAGGCCAGCATAAACGGTCTACGCTTCAGTAGATCGACCGGCACGATAGGTTCTGCTCGACATTTCTGTAAACGCAGAAGCTGCCACCAACACAGCACCCCGACGATGGTGACCAATCCGCCCATTGGAAGCATCCCATGGGAAAGTCCATCCAGCCCAATACCGATACAAGCAAACGCTAACACCGTTAGGAGCGACCCCGTCACATCAACCGGTGCGGTGCTGTGCGGCGTCTCGGGCAACGCAAAACGCGCCATGAGCAACGCAGCTAATGCTAACGGCAGGTTGATCCAAAAAATCCAAGGCCAGGATGCAACAGAAAGCACAACCGAGCCGAGCGTCGGACCAACAGCCACTCCAATCCCGATAAATAGGCCGTTGATCGAAATACCCCGTCCGAGCTCAGATTTGGGGTAAATAAAACGCACCAGAGCCAAATTGACACTCATGATGCAAGCACCGCCAACCCCCTGCAGAGCACGCGCCAAAGCAATTTCCGGCAAAGTTTTGGAGAGTGCACATGCGACCGAAGCAATGAGAAAAAGAATAATCCCACATTGGCTCATGCGCGCATAACCAAACCGCGCCCCCAATGACGCAAGCGGTAATAAGCAAGAAAGATTTGCGAGCTGATAAGCATTCACAACCCAGATCACACTGGATTCGGGGGTGTGAATATCATGCGCTATTGCTGGAAGTGCGACATTAGCGACCGCATAATCCAGCACAGACAAAAGCAGCGAGAGCAAAACGGCCGACATGGCCGTGATGCGTCGCGCTCCATATAACCCGGTATCAGCAGAAGAAAGTGAAATGCCCTGAACGTCTGCTGATACCGCCACTGTACATTGTCCTACTTACCGAGATGTCTCAAATCTTTGCCTGCAAAGAGATTAGACTCAAGTGCCTCAAGTGAAACACCTTTCGTTTCCGGTACAAATCCGAAGGTAAAGAGGAGGAAAAGGCCGTTAAGTGCTGCAAAAAGCACAAATGTCCAAGATGCACCCAATACCGTCATAACAATTGGGAATGTGATGGAAATTGCCCAGTTAGCACCCCAGTTCGTCACTGTTGAGCAAGCAATACCAAAATCACGACCACGAGTCGGCTGCACTTCAGAGCACAACGTCCAAACCAGAGGGCCTTCACCAATCGCAAAGCCTGCGACGAACAGAAGGACAAACCCGCAAAGTGCGATCTGCGCTTCAAAGCTTTCTGCACCCAGACCAAGCAGGACACCCATACCCAGCATAGCAAAAGCAGCGATTGCACAGCTCAACATCAGAAGAGGACGACGCCCCCACTTATCCACGCAGACGATTGCAACGAAAGACAGACCCATATTGACCAAGCCGACCAATGTCGTCGCCCAGATCGCAGCATCTGTACCAAAATGCGCCGCTTGGAAAACGCGCGGTGCATAATAAAGCAGCGCATTAATACCCGTAAGCTGCTGTAGAACCTGAAGAAACATGCCAAGCGCTACGGACCGACGGAAATGACGGTTCTTTCTGAAGAGCGCAAAACCTGCATCGCTGCTCTGGTTCAAACGCGCCTGAATGTCCGCCAGCTCAGCATTTGCCACTTCTTCGTCAGAGCGCAGAAGCTGCAAAACCTTACGAGCCTTCTCGGTGCGGCCACGCATCATCAGCCAACGTGGGCTTTGCGGCAGAATAAATACAATACCCAAGAACAGCGTTGCAGGCACAATCATGATGCCAAGCATCCAGCGCCAATGCCCGCCCGATGCCAAAAAGCTATCGGAGATGAATGCTAAGAAAATACCCAGCGAAACCATCAGCTGGTAGAACGAAATCATCGCACCGCGGACGGATTCAACCGTAATTTCTGAGATGTATAAAGGCGCTGCAAAGGCAGCCAGACCCACAGCCAGACCCAAGAAAACACGTCCGACGATGAGCAGACCAGGCTCAGGTGCCAAGCTGCACAGCAGCGTACCAATCACAAACAACACAGCCGCTGCCATCATGGCACCTCTGCGGCCGAACGTCATCGAAATGCGCCCTGCGACCAATGAGCCAAAAGCGGCTCCGGCCATCATGGACGCGACAATCCAGCCCTGCATGCTGTCGCTTGCATGGAAATCTTGAGCGATAAAGGGAAGCGCGCCTGCAACAACCCCTGTATCCAACCCAAACATCAAACCTGCTAGAGCTGCAAGAATACCCAACGCAGTAGCACGACGTGTGCTTTTTTGCTGCGTGTCTCCGCCATCCTCGCGGACTGACGCGATGCCGACCATAACGTAATGACCTTTGATAAAAAACGCGGGCACCTAAATGATACCAGCCTCTTTGTTGGTTGCGTTTTAAAGAGGCGGCAAAATTCTTACGCTTCGCCGCCTCAATTTTCTTCACACATACGCGTGATTATAAAGAAAATTACTCCGAACGCACCTCTTTACTGCCCAATATTACGCAGCCGGCGGCCAGAAAATAAATTTTTCTCCAACACTTCCAAAGCGATACCCTTTGTTTCAGGTACAAGCGTCATTGTTATAACGGCAAATAACGCATTGAACCCGGCAAAAAGAATAAACGTCCAGGAGGTGCCAATACCGACCATAATGAGTGGGAATGTGCTGGAAATTACCCAGTTTGCAGCCCAGTTCGTGACGGTAGAACAACCGATTCCAAAGTCACGACCACGTGACGGCTGGAACTCTGAGCACAATGTCCAAACCAAAGGTCCCTCTCCGATAGCAAACCCCGCAACGAAGAGAAGAACAAAACCGCACAAAGCGATTTGCGCTGGGAAGCTGTTGGCGCCAGTCAAAAGCAAAATGCCAACGCCCAGCATTGCAACCATCGCCAGACAGCAGCTCAGAAGCAGTAATGGGCGGCGTCCCCACTTATCCACACAGGCAATCGCAACGCCCGTCAGGCCCATGTTTACAAGACCAACAAGAGTAGTCACCCACACTGCCGCATCCGTACCGAAATGTGCTGCTTCAAAGACACGCGGTGCATAGTAAAGGAGGGCATTAATACCCGTAAGCTGCTGCATAATTTGCAACAACATTCCAAGAAATACAGTCCGACGGAAGTTCGAATTGCTACGAAAGAGGCTAAAGCCGGAATCACTGCTTTGGACCATGCCTCCCTGTATGTCTTTTAACTCATTTTCGGCCACAACGTCATCAGCACGCAAAACGCGCAGAACACGGCGTGCATGATCTTCACGCCCTCGCATCAGGAGCCAGCGCGGGCTGTGCGGGAGTGTCAAAGTGAATGCCAAGAATAGTGTTGAGGGAACAAGCATTGCGCCGAACATCCAATGCCAACGTCCACCGCTCGACAAAACACTATCGGAGAGGAAACCGAGGAAGATCCCGAAGGATACCATCAACTGATATACGGAAATCATCGAGCCGCGTGCCGATTCAACCGTAATTTCGGAGATGTAGAGAGGAGCTGCGAAAGCGCCGAGACCGATAGCAAGACCGATCAAGACCCGCCCCCCATCAGCACATATGGGTCAGGCGCAAAAGTACAGACCGTGACGCCACTTACGTACAGGATCGCCGCAGCAACCATTGCCCCCGGACGGCCAAAGCGCGTTGACACCCGCCCCGCGACCAAAGACCCTGTCACCGCACCGATCATCATGGATGACACGATCCAGCCTTGCAGCACATCGCTCGCGTGGAACTCTTTCGCTACGAAAGGAAGAGCACCAGAAACAACCCCGGTATCAAGACCAAATAATAATCCGGCAAGAGCCGCGAATATTCCTAAAACCGTAGCGCGTTTTGTGCTGCGCTGTGGGCTACTAAGGGTGTCTACACTCTCAGTAGATGTGATTCCATCCATCACGAGGCGTCCTCAAATCTGCTGCTGTACTGCTTCCACAGCACAACAAGGTCGATAGAAATTCAGCATCACCTTGAGCGTTACAGATGATGCCGATCTGATTTCACTCAACAAAGACGAAAACCTTTGTCAGGTGAAATCGTATCTCCTTGTCACAGACCTATAGTAGAACCGAAGTCAAAAACCCTTACTCTGCGTAAGGGTTTTTTGTTCCTCGTAACTGAAGGCGGATGGGAACGCCCGGCATGTGGAATGTCTCCCGCAGGCCATTAACGAGATAGCGCTTGTAAGAATCAGGTAAAAGCTCCGCACGAGTACCGAACAGAATAAAGGTCGGTGGACGTGACTTTGCCTGCGTCATGTAGCGCAATTTCAAACGACGCCCATCCACCAGAGGTGGCTGGTGCCGCTCGAGTGCCTCTTCAAACCAACGGTTTAGCTCGCCCGTAGTGACACGAGAGTTCCAAACTTCGTGCGTATGACGCACTGCTGGCAGCAGACGATGCACCCCAGCCCCCGTCAGGGCCGAGAAAGTCACTACTGAGATGCCACGCACCTGAGCCATTGACGTCTCAATCCGGTCCGCAATAGCTTGGCGCGTAGCGGCTCGGTCTTCCACAGCATCCCATTTATTCAATGCGAGAACGCAAGCGCGGCCCTCACGCTCAATCAAACGGGCGAGCTGCAAGTCCTGCTCATGGACACCGAGCGTCGCATCGATAGTCAGCACGACAACTTCAGCCATTTTCAAAGCTTCGATGGACGCGGAAACGGACA
Organism: Neokomagataea tanensis; assembly: GCF_006542335.1. Classification (GTDB taxonomy): domain Bacteria; phylum Pseudomonadota; class Alphaproteobacteria; order Acetobacterales; family Acetobacteraceae; genus Gluconobacter; species Gluconobacter tanensis. The sequence goes on from NZ_CP032485.1 coordinate 626,936, forward strand.
TCCGCTCCAAATGCTGCTCGACACGAGCGCGGCGGCGCATACCAGCCGTATCCACCAGCCGGATAGGGCCATGTTCATCTTCGATATCAACCGAGATGGAATCTCGGGTTAGCCCTGCTTCCGGCCCCGTAATCATGCGCTCTTCGCCCAAAAGGCAATTGAGCAGCGTAGATTTACCAGCATTCGGACGCCCGACAATTGCCAGGCGCAGAGGGCCAGGTGGCCGCTCTTCTTCCTCACCCTCTTCCCCACGGCGCGAGCGCTCTATGACGCGTGGCGCTTTAGGCACGCGGTCAATGATCTCACCCATGAGGTCAGAGAGGCCTTCACCATGCTCAGCTGAAAGAGCCAGCGGCGTACCCAGACCGAGCGAGTACGCTTCCATAGCGCCTTCGGTCCCGGCCCTTCCTTCTGCCTTATTGGCAACAAGCAACACAGGTACATTCTGCCTGCGCAGCCATTGCGCAAAATGCGCATCTGCGGGCGTAATCCCCGAGCGCGCGTCAATGCAGAACAGCACAAGATGCGCCTGCGTTACAGCCATCTCTGACGAAGCACGCATGCGCCCGAAGAGCGTTTCAGGAGCCGCCTCTTCCAAACCCGCCGTATCGATAATGCGGATACGACGCCCACGGATATGGGCCTCGCCTTCCTTACGGTCGCGGGTCACGCCCGGCATGTCAGACACTAGTGCCTGACGACGCCCGACAAGACGGTTAAACAGAGTCGATTTGCCCACGTTTGGCCGTCCCGCAATAACAACGGTCGGGAGGGTCTCGGGCGTAGAAATAGTATCAGTCATTCGGTCCGGAAAATCCGATCAGCCATAAGCCCGCAGGACTGCATCCTGCGACAGGGCCAGTACAAGCCCATCACACACAATCGGCTCGACCTCACAGGCCGCCGGAGTTTTTTGGCGGGAGAGAATCTTACCGGTCTTCGCATCAGCGACGATCATACCCTCAGCTGGTAGCGTTGAGAAACAAACAAGTTTCCCATCGACCAGAAGTGGGCCAACCCACTGAACTGCATCTTTTTGAACTTCCTGACGGCGGAATCGACGAAGCTGCGTAATCCAGCGGACATGACCAGACAGGCGGTCGATACACGCAAGTTGCTGATCAGTCGAGACAACAAACAACCAATCGTCACACAAGCAGAGCGGAGATTGCCCGCTTACCTCACGTTCCCACAAGCGTCGGCCTGAGCGCATATCAATCGCTACCAACACACGAGACATGGAAATAGCGTAGGCTGTGCCGTCCTTGATAACAGGCGCACCACGAACACACGAGAAGTCCAGCATTGCGCCTAGGCCGTTTGAACCGCCCAAGCTATCGCTCCAGACCATCTCGCCAGAGGCAGCACGCAGGGCAACCAAATCCCCGCTGCCAAACCCTGCCAGCACAATACCGTCAACAATCGCAGGTGAAGCTTGCCCGAAAACAACCGTATCAGCCTGCGTTGCCTGATATGTCCAAACTTGCTCGCCGCTCTTAACGTCCAAAGCAATCAACCGCTCGTCAATGGTGCCGAAGACGACCAGACCATTCTCGACCGTCGGTGCTGAGCGACCCGGGGTGCCTAGATCGGCACTCCATTTCACTTTGCCAGTGGCCGCGTCCAAGGCAAGAGCCAGCGCCACGCCTGTAACGACGTATAACGTGTCACCATCAAGAGCGAGGCCGCCCCCGAGATTGGTTGAACGGGAGTGCTCACCTTTTGGCTGGCGAGACCACAGCAGTTTCATGCCGGGCCATGTCCAAGCCTTGACTTCACCTTGAGCATCCGTCGTGAAGATGCGTCCTTGCCCGATAACAGGTGGTGACTGAATAGCTCCGCGCCGGTTCGGCATAATGGCAACAGATGAGAGAATGCTCGTTGGATTTACTTCCATACCAACAGAACGACTCCACGATAAGTTGGGGCCATTCCAGCTCGCATTCACTGAAACATGGTCTGGCTCACGGCCAACTTGCGCCCATGCTTTTACATTCTGTGGGGCGGAGAATGTGATGGGCGTGTGGTCATCCGGGTCAACCGTCAAACCCGCACCTGTAGACAACACATCAACGCGATGACCCGCCAGAACCGGCTTCTCATCATCATCAAAAATACTGCATGCCCCGAGAGTGGAGAGCGCAGCGCCTGAGCATGCGAGCCGCAGCAAACCGCGGCGGTTAGTCCGAATGATTGAATTAGCGCGGCGCATTAGCCTGCATCTCCCAATGTCTCAAGCAAAGCCTCGGCGCGGCTGCGTGCGCCCTCTGGGGTCGTCGCGCTGCCAATTGTTTGGTTTAACAACCGGCGTGCTTCAGCCTTTTGCTGCGCACTCGCACCTGGGCCGAGGTCTAGGCTCACGAGCCCTTCACGCGCCAAAGCTGCCCAAGCATCGTTGCCTTGGGCCAACTCTGAGTAGCCCGTGCGTAGCGACGCAACGTTCTGTGCATTTGGCTGCTGAGCGTTCAACGCCAAATACTTCGCTACAGTCTTCATTGCGGGCAGAGCAGACGCATCATTGCCTACGCCAGACCACAATGCTTGCGCGCCGGCAGCATCATTATGCGTGGCTTTATAATCCGCCAAGCGCAAAGCCGCATAGGTACGAACACCTTCAGGGCCGTGTTCAGCCAAGTTTTGCAGCGTGGCCGTAGCTTCTTGCTCAGATGGTGCATCTTTATGCGCATCGAGTGCAGACATTGCTGTGAAATACCGTGCTGACGCTGCGTTTTGCTCTTTAGTCAGCGCGTGCTGTTTCCAGCCCCAGACGCCACCTGCAACACCAGCGAGCAGCACCACACCAACCACGACAGCCCCAAAGCGGCGCACTTGCGCGCGCAAACGCTGCTGACGCATGTCATTCTGAATTTGTGCAATAAAATCGTCCGCCACCTGATCCCCTGTCGGCTTCGCTTGACACGTTCTTGACCCGACCATACAGGCGCGGCCCGCTTGCGGCAAACGCTTCACTCTCTGAAACACCGCTTTCTCGGTCAGAAAATGCTAAATTATACCTTCTTTACCATCTTTTAAGTCTCACTATGTAACTCCTCGCTGATGCGGAAGAGATTATGCCTGTTCATAGCAAGCCTATCCATGTGCAGCTTATGCGGTTGCGCCCCTGACCAGATACTCTCTTCCCTCACAGGACGAGACTGCAACACCGCTTATCTTTACGATGAACAAAGCTTTTGCGCACCACGTCGAAAGCCTCCCCCGCAACCACATTGCTCGATAGGCTTTGAGGGAACCGATTGCTACACATCCACCGCCGAAGAGGCCTTAAAAACGCACACGGCGCTGGTGCTTCACCAAAATATTAATTGATATTATAGCTCAGAGAATAACTGCCAGCGATCTCAATATACTGGCAGTTATTTGGAATGTTATTTTGCAGCGAAATGCTTACCTGCAGTCGCTAGAACGCCTGATAATTTTTGGAAATTTGCAGCAATCCGCGACTGCACCGCTGTGGACCCTTTATGTACTTCGGCGATACGAGCGCGAGCATCGTCGCTGATAGCTGTTTCCGCACGATTTGCTGCCGCCACGACGCATGCATTGTAAGTACGGGCCTGCTTTTCGTACGCCGTAACACGGTCTACGCTCTCATTATACTGCGTAACATTACCGACCCGCAGAGCTGGGGCTGCTGGTTCTGCACCACATTTTGCGGCACCCCAATCGGCATCTGCGGCGCGGGCGGGCGCCGTGGAAGCATAGGAAACACAAAGAAGCGCTACTAAAGCGCCTGACAAGCGGGGAGACATGCTTCTACTCCGTTTAAAAAGCGCGCCTCCCCTAAAAAGAAATCAGGGCACAATTGCGGCATGCCCCAGTTTCTCATTATCCGGCGAAACGCACTGGTCGTCCCTGTAACGGCGTGACGATCGTATCATCTTGCATGACAATTTGACCGCGCACGATCGTCGCTATTGGCCAGCCATTGACCTCAGTACCGTCAAACGGCGTCCAACCTGCCGGGGTTGCAATCCAATCGTTCGTAATTCTACGCCGCGCACCCATATCAACCAGCGTAAAATCAGCATCAAAGCCGACCGCCATACGCCCCTTATTAGGAAGGTTATAGATACGCGCAGGCCCTGCGGACATTACATCAGCTAGGCGCTGCAGCGATAAACGTCCAGCATTCACATGATCCAACATCACTGGAACGATAGTCTGGACGCCCGTCAAACCGGCGGGGCAGTTTGGCCAAGCGCGCTTTTTTGCGTCCAACGGGTGCGGTGCATGGTCGGAAGATACGACGTCCACGCGTCCATCTCTCACGGCGCGCCACGCAGCATCGTAGTGCGTGCGGTCCCGCAATGGCGGGTTCATAACCGCAAGCCCACCCAGCTTTTCGTAGCAGTCAGGCCCGTATTGCGTGAGGTGATTGACCAATACTTCCGCACTGGCAATGTCTCGGTTTTCCGCGAGATAATCCAGCTCTTCCGCCGTGGAAACATGCAGGATATGCGCTGGACGCCCCGTCTTGCGGGCTATGCTGATGATGCGACGCGTACCAAGAAAAGCGCACTCAACATCACGCCAGACGGCGTGAGTTTCGTAGGGCTGCCCCTCGTGAAACTGCCCCTTACGCTCTTGCAAGCGGTATTCATCTTCCGAATGGAAACACACCCGGCGCGTGCCGGAGCGCATAACAGCTTCAATACCAGCATCGTCCTCGATCATCAGATCTCCGGTCGAGGAGCCCGCAAAAACTTTAATGGCACAAACACCGGGGGCCCGCTCCAAAGCAGCCAGAGCTGGCGTGTTCTCCCGCGTGGCCCCAACGTAGAAACCGACATCAACATGCGCCGTTTCACCGATCCGACCGTATTTCCACTCCAACATTTCCGCCGACACAATGCTCGGATTCGTATTGGGCATATCGAAAACTGTCGTGACGCCCCCTAGAGCCGCAGCACGTGTACCGGTTTCCAGTGTTTCAATCGCCGCATTGCCTGGTTCACGCAGATGAACATGAGCATCAATCATGCCCGGCAGAACGTGCAGACCTTTTGCGTCAATCTCCCGATCCGCCTCATCTTCGATGGTAGCAGACAAAGTAGCGATCCGCCCGTCACGCACACCGATAGTCGCGTCCTGCTCTCCCCACGGTGTAACACAACGGCCATTCCGAATAATCAGATCGTAGTGCATCCCTAAACCCCCTAAATTTACGCTAAAACGTCGAAAGTATTGGCCGAGCAATCACGGCCCTCGATATGATGACGGTACCAAAGCGCCAAGAAGAGCAATGTCCACGCTTGTCGCGCATGACCTCTGCGGCTTGCTGTCTCAAAAATACGACGAACCCTGCTTTCTTCAAACACGGCGGCTACGGCAGGATTACGGGCAACCAATGGCCATAAACGTGACGCTTCTGCTTCAATCCACGCGCCGACTGGCACAGTAAACCCTTGCTTGGGCGCGAATGGCCTTGATTGCGGTAACGCGTCTTGCAGCCACTGGCGTAGCAACCATTTTCCTTGACCGTCCCGGATTTTAAAGTGATCCGGCAGAGGCCAGATTGCCCGCGCAACCACGGGGTCAAGCAACGGTGTGCGTCCTTCAACCGAATGTGCCATCAAGCAGCGGTCCAGCTTGAGCAACAGATCATTTGGCAGCCATTCTGCAACATCAATGGCTTGCACGGCACCCAGCCCAGACCGGCGCTGAGACAATTCAAGGGCGGCAAGGCCAGTACGCCACGGCCTAGCGCGTGCTATACCCGGTCGGCCCAAGCTGCGGCCAAATGTGCCGGAGCGCCAAGTGCCACGTCCGCCCCGCCACCACGGGCGAAGCGCTCTACGGTAGCGCCCGTAACCAGCAAAAAGCTCGTCCCCACCTTCTCCACTTAGAAGAACCGTGACGGCTTTTCGTGCTTCCTGCGCAAGGAACCACGTCGGTATGATTGCATAATCTGCGGTTGGGTCGTCCATGGCAGCGACGATTTTGGGTAAATCCTGCCACACCATGTCAGAGGTGATGCTTAAAACATGATGCTCAGCGCCGACAACCTCCGCTAAGGCAGCAGCATGCGCAGTTTCATCCGCGACAGAGGCAGAAGTCCCTGTCTCAAATCGCGCTGTCCAAGCTTGCAGGCGCGGTAGCCCAAGGCGATGGGCTGCCGCTAATAACGCCGAACTATCAATGCCACCTGATAAAAATAGCCCTAACGGGACATCGGCCCGCATATGTGCCGATACACTATCCGTCAACGCCGCGTCTAAACGTGCCAATGCTTGAGCATCCGTGAGCGCACCGACAGGCTGCGTCTCAGCCTCGACTAAAGGATCGCGCTTACGCGATTCAACGATACGCCCATCAACAATGCGGAGCGTCTCACCCGGGAGTACTCGCCTTATTCCGGGGAACACAGTCTTAGGGCCGGTCGTGAACTGTAATTGCAGCAATTCATCGCGTGCGGCACTTCTCAACCTGCGCTGGCCAAAGCCCCCCGCAAGCAAAGCCTGAGCCTCCGAAGCAAAAGCCACTCCCCCCTCAAACTCAGCAATATAAAGCGGTTTGATGCCAAACGGGTCGCGGGAGAGCAGCATCTCATGCGCCCCGTGTTGGTTCTCAACAGCGGCAATAGCATACATGCCCCGTAATTCTGCTGTGTAACCGGTGCCATCCCGCAGCCACATATGCAGCGGTGGCTCACAATCACTACTGGTTTGAAAAACCCCATTGGTAAATCCTGCACGCAGCGCAGGATCGTTGTAGATTTCTCCATTGGCAATCAAGGCTGCCTGCCCGTGCTGGAAAGGTTGTTTCCCGCCAGCAATATCTACAATAGCAAGGCGCCTGTGCCTTAAAGCAGCCCCTGCCAAATCCAACCGCCCCTCTCCATCGGGGCCACGATGCCGTAACGCTGCGGACATCCGGTCCAATGCAGCCTGATCGGGTTTGAAACCAGGGCGGCAGGAAAGGCCAGCAATCCCGCACATTAGCGCGATACTCTCGAAACGTCAGAAATATCTCGGGGGAAGTTAGTCCCCGCAGGGCCCAAAAAATTAGACCATTGCTCCATTACCACACCCTCAGCAAATTCCCGTTCGAAGCGTGCGCGCCCGTTTGCTGCTAATTTTTCTGCTAGGTGGGTATCGTCGAAAATTTGACCCATGTGTGCAGCCAAAGCATGATCATCCTCTACCTGCGCCAGAAGCCCATCTTCCGTACCTGCCAGAATTTCCTGTGGTCCCTGAATAGCGCTTGCAACAACGGGCACCTGCGCGGACAACGCCTCAATCACGACATTCCCTAAAGGCTCTATGCGTGAAGGGCAGACAAGCAGCGTGCATGCGCGCAGCCATGGTCCGGTTTGCGCTACCCAACCCGGCATATGCACACGATCTGAAACGCCTTCGCGCCGTGCTAGATCCTCAAGCGCCGAGCGCTCTGGCCCTTCACCAGCAATGACCACATGACGACCCGGCAAATGCCGCATTGCACGGATCAACACATCGAAGGCTTTGTTCTTGTGCAGGCGTCCCAGTGCTAATGCAAAGGGTATCTCTTTTGCCAAAAATGACGGGCGCTTTGGCGCAACTGGAGCAAAGTCGGTTGCAAAATTTGGGAGATAATGAACCTTATCCTTGTCCCAACCCTGCTCAACCATCCAACGCGCCAAACCGCGAGTGTTGCCAATTAAGTCCGTGCAACTACGATAATTGGCGAGATCGTAATATCCCCCGAGCCGCCCCGCCGTGCGCCACGGCCCCTCAGGCAATTTCTGCGCCGCACGACTCATCCACGCCACGACAACATCAGGTTTGATCTGATTAAGAGAGCGCCTAAGCTTTTGGCGTGTCCAAAAATCTAGCGGCCCGCCAAATCGAAAGCATTGCGTCGGCACCCCCGCTTCACGCAGACGCGCCTCACGTCCCGGCTCGGTCCGGATCAGAGCGTGAGTTGGGCGCCCCGCGATATGCTGAGCAATCGCCAGCCGTTCAAAGAACAGCTCGGCCCCCCACGCGCGGAACCTGCCATAACATGCGCCACACGAGCTGGCGAAACAGAGTTCATAGAGGCGGGCATGTCGGACACAGCCGAAAACACGGAAGATACCATATCTCCTTGTATCGACCATGCCGCGCGGGGCTTCAAGGGTAAGCCTCTAAAAACTAGACGGAAACCGTAATACCGCCGTCAACCATCAGCACGTGGCCGTTCACAAAACTGGATGCGTCTGAAGAAAGAAAAACCGCAGCTCCCACCAATTCTTCCACTTTGCCCCAGCGACCAGCAGGCGTGCGTTTGCAAAGCCAATCCGTAAACTCCGCATTCTTCACCAAAGCATCGTTCATTTCTGTAGCAAAATACCCCGGAGCAATACCGTTAATTTGCAAGCCATGCCGCGCCCAATCTGTCGCCATACCACGCGTCAAATTTTTGACTGCACCCTTGGTGGCTGTGTACGGCGCTATGCCGGGCCGGGCGAGTTCACTCTGCACTGAGCAAATATTGATAATTTTTCCACGCCCACGCGGAATCATATGCTGTGCAGCAGCTTGCCCCACAAAAAACACGGCATTTAGATTAGTTGTAATAAGCGCATCCCAATCCGCCCGTTCAAAGTTCTCCAACGGGCCGCGCCTTTGGATGCCTGCGTTGTTAATCACAATATCCAGCGGACCAAGGCTACCCTCAACGCGCTCAATTCCCGCTTTTACGTCGGCTTGGTCTGTCACATCAAAGACAGCTGTTTTCACAGCCAGCCCATCTTTAGCCAATTCCGCCTGAGCCGCTTCAAGTGCTGCAGCATTCCTGCCATTGAGCACGACCTCTGCTCCAGCTTCAGCCAAACCACGCGCCAGGGTAAGCCCAATCCCACGTGAAGCCCCGGTGATCAAAGCACGCTTTCCGGAAAGCGAAAACAAATCACGCGACGTAACCATGACCTCATCCCTCACTCGAGATACTGTTCAAGACAGGCCGAACCTAAACCCCAATCCTCATGCCGTCACGTCACGTCTTGGTCATTGCTTTAATACCCAATACTTAAACGCCCGACTGGTACAGATGCTCCTCTAGCGTTATCGGCCTGCGCTTATTCAGGCAGCAGGGCCTTGCCTAAAATATCAAAAGCAACCTCAACGACCATCTCCACAGAAAGGCCTTCTATCGGTGCCGCACCTTCTGGTCCCGGCGCCGAGATCGCAAATGCAGCCCTTCCTGCGGGCGCATATTCGCTTTGCTTGGATGGCCCGAATAAACCTAGTGTCGCAGTCCCTGCTGCTGCAGATAAATGCATCAAACCCGAGTCATTACCGACAAAAAGCGTACAGCGCTTCAATACTGCTCCAACTAACCCCAAACTGTGATCACCCCCGAGGTCATACGCATCTGGCAAAGCATCTAGAACAGGTTGTGCTCTCTTGCGCTCTGCCTCTCCGGGGCCATAGAAAACTGCTGGCCGCAGTCCTTTTTGGCGTAGAGCTTCAGCCACAGCTACGAAGCGTTCTGCTGGCCAGATTTTACCGTCCCAATTTGCAGTCGGTGCCAGCGCTAAAATTTTGCCGGACGGCAAAAGCGCCTCTGCCTTCGCACACTGCTCAGGCGTATGCCATAAACGTGGCATAGGCGTTGGCTCAAAACCTAGAGCACTGCCTAATTGGGCAACGCGGCGCCCCGGTCGGCGCCCTCCTCGAACAATATGTCGCCTGCCCGCCCATAAAGTCAGGCTGATCAACGAGCCGCGCAGGTCCACCACTCGCGCCCAACGGGTTTTTACGCATTGACGCCACAGATCAATCCAATGCCGGTCGTACTTACGTTTTTCCAAAACAATAACGCGCTCAACCTGCGGATTGGGCTGAAACAAACCCGCAGCAACAGGCCCACAAACTACGGTGAAGCGTGCTTGTGGAAAACGCTCCATGAATGCGGCCAACACACCCGTAGAAATTACGGCATCACCAAGCCGGTTTGCCGTAATAAAAAGAATCTTCACGCCTCACCCTCACTAGACGAACGATTCCAGATCGGGTCCTTCATTTTGGCTAAAAAGGCTGCATGCGCTGCACACTCATCTTCGCTTGGCGGGGCCATTGGACGTGGTACACGCCGCTTGAGGTACTCACCACCCGCCTGCCCTGAACGCCCACGGGAAGGGCCTGATAGCCCCAATCCTCGCTGCCGCCCCCCCATGAGCTCGACATAAACCTCTGCCAAAAGACGGCAATCCAACAAAGCATTATGCGTGCCGCGTTCAGACAAATCGATATTAAAGCGTCGGCACAACGCATCCAGACTGGCCGGCATACCAGGGTACTTTTTACGAGCCATCAATACGGTATCAACCGCACGCGTCTCATAATCCAAAATTGCCCGGCCTGACTTGGCAAGTTCTGCATTAACAAACTTGAAATCGAACGGCGCATTATGCGCGATCATCCGGGAATCGCCGATAAACGCCAAAAACCCATCCGCAATATCAGCGAATTTCGGCTTACCCTGCAGGTCCTCAATACGAAAACCATGGACCTTTGTTGCCTCGGGCGGAATATCACGCTCGGGGTCGATCAGCACATGATACTGCTCTCCCGTCGGCAAGTCGTCGACCAACTCCAACGCGGCAATTTCGATAATTCTATCACCAGTATCCGGGTCAAAGCCTGTCGTTTCCGTATCGAAGAGAATAGATCGTGTCATGCTGCTTTTCGTAATTTCTGTACCAATGCGCGAACCCGCAAAGCGGCTTGCCCACGCGATAAACCCGTTCGTATCACGATGTCAGCGCGCCGTCTGCGCTCACAGTCAGACATTTGCCGCGCCAGAAGCTGGCGTGCCTGAGCCATATTCATACTCCCTGCCCGCCCCCTTTGTGTAATGCGCGACAAGCGCGTCGCCATTGGCGCCTCAACCACAACGACAACATCGCAATTTTTGTCCTCGCCGATCTCCATAAGCAGTGGAATGTCGAGAACACACAAATAGGCCCCGCCCGCTGGCACTTCTGCAGAAACGCTTTTCGCTCAGCCCGCACCAGCGGATGCATGAGCCCTTCTAGAGCTTTTAAAGCCTGCGGCTTCTGCCCCAGTATTTGGCGCAGTGCTTGACGATTCAAAACCCCACCGCACACGGCCCCGGGGAACAAACGCGCAATCTCGGGCACTGCACGCCCACCGGGGGCTTGCAACTTCCGTACTGTCGCATCCGCATCAAATACAGGTATACCCGCCCGGCGAAACAATGCTGCCACGGTTGATTTCCCAGCCGCCATACCGCCTGTCAGCCCAATAATCAGCATAGATTAACGCAGACTAGCCGCCAAAAGCTCAAAAACGGCATCGTCCACTTCCGGCTTTACGCCAAACCACGCTTCAAACCCAACCCGGGCTTGCTGAATAAGCATGCCAAGGCCATCAACTGTTTTAAGACCCTTAGCCTCGGCCGCCTGCAGCAGTGGTGTGTCGCGCGGGGTGTAAACAATATCTGCAACAGCGAGCGATGGCCCTGCATGATGCAATAAAGTAGACCAATCGGGTGATGCACCTTTCATACCGAGCGCCGTTGCATTGATAAGCAAAGAACAGTCTGACAGCAGAGCTGGCCAAGCATGCCACGCAATAGCCTCGCCTCCCTCCAAAGCCTGCACCAAAGCCTCAGCACGAGCTAAGGTCCGATTAGCAATGAGTACTTCACAGCCACAGTCCAGCAACGCAGCAGCAACGGCGCGCGCGGCTCCACCTGCACCTAAAATTAATGCGCGTCCTTGCGGGGTTACTCCATGGGCAACAAGATTTTCACAGAATCCACTTCCGTCAGTGCAATCTCCAACAATTTCCTCCGGAGAGAAAATAACGGTGTTGACCGCCCCGGCACGACGTGCGGTGTCCGTCAACCGGTCACACGCTGCCATCGCTGCCTCTTTATGCGGAATCGTTACGTTAACTCCTCGGAAACCGGCCGCTCTCAAACCTTTTAGAGCCGTTTCAAATTCGTCAGGCGGCGTAGGCAACGGCACATAAGCACCGTTTACCCCATGTGTTTGGCACCAGTAATTATGCATAAGAGGGGAGCGTGAGTGCTCAACCGGCCATCCCATTACTCCGGCCAGACGTGTCTCACCCGTAATTTTGTACTCAACGCTCATATGCTTAGTGCCCTCCATGCTTGCGGCAGCAGGCGCGCCAATCGTTCAGCCCACTCGATTTGCCCACCCTCATCAGCAATTAAGTCTTGCCGGATTTCGATTTCCAGATACGGCAATCCCCGCGCTTCTGCATGGAGTGGCACGGTGTAGTCTGACGTATCCGTCAAAACGTAGGGTTCGTTCTCGCCAACACACAAGCCCTCTGCGCGCAGCAAACCGGCCACAATATGTGACAAACGGGAATCTCGGTTAAACAAAACACCAGCATGCCACGGACGCCGCACACCCTGCATCACAGGCGTGAAGCTGTGCAGCGCAATAAGCGCTGTGGGCCGCTCGGTACGAGCATCCAACTCAGCGGTAATCACCGCATGATAAGGGTGCAATATTGCGTCTTCCCGCACACGCCGTTCATGCTCGGACAAGGCTTGGTTCGCTGGTATCTGCGTTCCGTCACTGACAGGCGGAACAGAAGTCGGATGCCCCGGTGACCTATTGCAGTCAATCACCAAGCGTGAATAGCATTGCTCTATGAGAGCCGCTCCGAGAGCGGGCCGTAACCGGCGCCCTACACCCTGTATACCAATATCGTAGGCGATATGCCGTTCGTGCTCGGCCTCCGGGATGCCCAGCCTGCCTAATGCCGAAGGTACAGCACGCCCGGCGTGATCACTCACCAACACAAAAGGCGAGCACACTTCTTCAGCAAAATAGCGCACGGGGTGGGGATCACCCTCTGTAAGGAAGGCTCCACGGCGCAAGGTGTTATATAAAGACATGCCCGGCTCTGTCGTCTGTCATTACTTCAAACGCAGGCCGAGCAGCTTCAAAAGACGCTTAGCCTACAAGAGCGGCCACAGTACGGCGGACAGCTTCTGGGGACCAGTCCATATTCCCAACAGAAATAGCAACAATCTCGCCTTTTGCATTCACCACCAAGGAGCGGGGAACCGCAAGCTGAGCAATGCTCTGCGCTTTTTCATCCGGAATTTTATAATCCGGACTTGTCTGACGCAAAGAGGCCAACGCGGCAGGAACATCTGCACTCGCCGTTAACGCTTGGGAGTCAGGGTCAACCAGAACGGGTAGGGTGTTGATGCCGTGCGCGTCATAAAACGCCCTGATCTTTGGAATAGTACTTTTGCGTACCCCAACAGCAACAATGGCCGGACCGTCAGAGCCTAGAGCCTTGGCCGTAGCATCAACAGACGGCAGTTCGAACTTGCACGGTCCACACCACGTTGCCCAAAAATGCAAGATAAACGGCCGCCCCACCCAATGCGTCAGGGGCACAGCCTCGCCTTGCTCATTTTGGACGGATAAATCAGGTAGTTTTTTAGGCTGAGCCAGGCGGCCAAACGATTCAACACGGAAGGGCGAGGCGTCGTCCGCAGCTGTAGCTTTATCTGCCGCACGCACCAAATGACCCGCACCGAGAGCACCGGCCCCAGCAAATCCAGCACCCCACGACATTAAATTTCGGCGTGAAATAATCATAAAACTACCTTTGAAATCGTATTCGTCACGAATGTGTGGCTGCGAGGAGTTTAGTCAGCTGCGCATCGGCATCTGGCGCACCCCAATCAAGCTCACCTTTAGAAAAAGCCCGGACATAGCCTTTCCCATCGATCAAAACCGTAACGGGAATTTCCAATGATTTAAACCACTTCGTGAAAGCACCTTGCTCTACCGTCCACGCCGGAACGGATGTGTTGCCTGCCTTGGCCAAGAAAGCAGACACCTTTGCCGCATCTCCACTGCTAATTGCAGCTGGCACAATGGGAGCATCCGGGTGCTTCGACAAGAAACTGTTTAATTTCGGCAGTTCCTCCTTGCAGGGGCCGCACCATGTAGCCCAAACGTGCAGGACAAATGGCTTTCCACGATATGCGTCTAGCGATAACTGGCGCCCATCAACACCTTTAAGGACCAACGCCACAGGATCTCGGCTCGGCGCGCTTATGGTGAGACTTTGCAGTGGCTCGGGCAGATCTTGCTGCTCTGCGTGCGCCGCACCAGTCAAGCGCCCGCCCCCCAGAACGGCGAGCGTCAAAACGGCGGTCACCCCTAGGCTGGCTAACCCACCCCAAAAACTGCGTCTATTAATCGGATTTGACGACAAAGAACGAAATCTCCAAGTAGTTAATGCAACGCTACGTCAAATAAGAGATTTTTTTCAAGTGATTTTTTTGGGCCAACACGATTCAAACGACATGATGAAAGAAACGCCCGATCATTGCGCTGATGGAAGGGCAAAGGTAGGGTTGGGTTAACGCTTTTCTGCGCTCTTATATTCTGACTTCTCCAAATCGGTAATTATGACAAACCCTCCTGCTTCCTCCGCCTCCTCCAACGATCAGGCACAACTGGCGAACCCGCAATGGGGTGGCCGTTTTGCTTCAGGTCCAGCCTCTATCATGAGCGAAATCAACGCCTCCATCGGGTTTGATAAAAAGCTCTGGCGGCAGGATATTCGTGGCTCCCTAGCTCACGCCGCCATGCTGCAAAAAGTTGGCCTTCTGACCGCAGAGGAAGAAGCAGATATTCAGCGCGGCCTTGCCGAAATTGGCCGTGAGATTGATGCAGGCACCTTCCCCTTCTCCACCGCGCTTGAAGATATTCATATGAATATCGAAGCCCGCCTGTCAGAACGTATTGGTGAAGCTGGCAAACGCTTGCACACTGCGCGCTCTCGTAATGACCAAGTAGCCACCGATTTCCGTCTCTGGACCCGTGATGCAATTGACGGCCTGCGCGGACAAACAGCGGCGCTCATGCGCTCCCTCGCCACGCGCGCCCTCGAACATCACGCAACCCCAATGCCGGGCTTCACCCATCTGCAAGTCGCACAGCCTGTAACCTTCGGGCACCATTTACTTGCGTATGTTGAGATGCTGTCTCGTGACGATGGGCGCTTGGAAGATGCCCGCTCACGCTTGAACGAATCTCCCCTTGGTGTCGCTGCATTAGCAGGCACCTCCTTCCCTATTGACCGGGAAATGACCGCAAAAACCCTTGGCTTTGACCGCCCCACAGCCAACTCTCTAGACACAGTCTCTGACCGTGACTTCGCGCTCGAACTGCTCTCGGCCCTTTCGATTCAGGCCATGCACCTCTCACGTCTAGCAGAAGAAATTGTGAACTGGGCATCAGCCCCCTTTGGTTTCGTTCGCCTGTCTGACGCATTCACAACGGGCTCTTCAATTATGCCCCAGAAGCGCAATCCGGACGCCGCAGAACTCGTTCGTGCTAAAATCGGCCGTATCGCAGGAGATTTCATCGGCCTGCTGACTGTCATGAAAGGCTTGCCTCTTGCTTACGCCAAGGACAGTCAAGAAGACAAAGAGCCTGTTTTTGATGCCGTTGAGGCCATGACGCTTTCTCTCGCCGCGATGGATGGCATGATCCGCGATCTGCAACCAAACACTGAGCGCATGCGCGAAGTTGCAGGCATGGGCTTCTCTACCGCAACAGACTTGGCCGACTGGTTGGTACGTGAGTTACGTCTCCCTTTCCGCACCGCGCACCACGTCACAGGCCGCCTGGTCGGTATGGCTGAAGAGAAGAAAATTGACCTGGCGGATCTCTCACTGGGTGAGATGCAAAGCGTTGAGCCGGGCATTAATGCTACTATTTTTGACGTATTAACCGTCGAATCTTCCTTGGCGTCACGGACAAGCTTCGGCGGAACAGCGCCAAGTAACGTCAAGACACAAGCTGAGCGCTGGCTTACTTCTTTGGAATCTGCTGCATGAAACGCTTTCTAGCATTAGTCGTTCTTAGCGCTCTAGTCGTCTCTGGCTTGAGCGCATGTGGCAAGAAAGGGGCTCCACATGCCCCCGGCCCATCGCAGGACATCACATATCCAAGAATGTATCCGCCCGAATAAATGTTTCGATTAAGGTGTGAAGGCCACAGCTCGCTCACACGTTGAGCGAGAACCGCCCTCTTATGCTCAGGCGCCAAAAAAAAGCCCGACACCATTCATGGTGCCGGGCTTTTCCTTAACAAACCACCCTTACTTTATGCGACGACGCGCTGCTCGCGTATGTTGCTCGTTTCCGTGAGGTACGGGCCGCATGTCACGACCTCCACGGACAAAATTCCAAGCGTAGTCCCTGAGCGTTCCCCTAAAGACAACGCTGCCAGACCTTTAGTCCAACGGTGCCCTGCTTCATCGATAGAATGCCAGCCCGGCGCGGCATCTTCCTCAAGATGCGATGTGATTGCTCGGGTTTCTTCACTTTCAAACAGTGTGATATCGCCCACCAGTACGCCTAGATGACGGCGGTCATCAACGAACGGTCCAATCGTGTCTTTTGGTTGGCATGTACGTGACCGCAAACCGACACGCGTTACATGAGACGGTACTTGGAAGACATAACGTCCACCCACTTGGCGCATTGGCGCGAAAACCGTGCCGTCTTCACATACCAAGCGCAACTCAGGGTCCTGCGACCATTCTTGCTCCGACACGACGGACTTAAAGCCCAGCGCAGTTGCACGATCAGAAAAAGCTTTGTGAAGAGGTTCGACGAACTCACGGCGCGTTTCCAGCACCGCCGCAGCATCGTCTTCCCATGTCTTCAGACGGTCAAAGCCACCGAAAACAATTTTGCCTTTTGACTGGAACGTACGGCGGTTGCCAGTGTCAAGATAACTCTCAGCAAGAGCACCATCTGCCATGACAACAGCGTGGTTGTCGGTTTCGATATGAAAGATTTCGAAGCTATCTTGCTGATCAACAACGATTGACTTGCCATTAACCAGCATGCGGGCTGGTACAAAAGCATTGTTCAAGAACAGGCAATGCTCTGGCGTTACAACCAGATCTTTGAACGGTACATTGTCAGCCAAGGCGTTTGCCCTGATACGCACGGGGCGGCCCTCTTGCGACTTAGCTGTAACTGTTTTCCGACCTACCCATTTCAGCGGGACAGCATGGCGGTTCATACCATCATAAACATACACTTCATCGCCCTGAGAAAGCGTCTCTACCGCAACGCGTCCTGACGGGGTTTCAATCAGCGTGCCGCGCAGATAGCAGATCTGACCTTCGCCATCGTTGTTGGTATCTATGTTTGTCGAACGGTTTGTAACCAGACCATAAGGGTTACCCTGCATGGTCACATTGATTGTGATACTGCTGGTAATGATAAACCCACCAGTTACGTTGAACGTGAGGGTTGTCGTTGATCCGTTGTAACGGGCCGTAGCCGATGTTGAGTTGCCATCCAAGTTAAACGTAATCAGAAATGTGCTCGGCGGTGTATTGGTGATGTTGAGATTGTAAGTTCTATTCCCGCTGAAACCAGAAAAAATAGAAGAATTCAGACTAATATCGAACTCACCGCCTGCTGAACTGACAGTAGCAGTAGATGTTGTATTGCTACTAAACCCAAAAATAGGTGATGAATCAGAGAGACTCAGTGTCCCACCGTTAATTGCGTAGGAGGTATTACCTGCAAACGAAATATCACCCGTTTTGTCATCTACTGTTGTAGCCATTTCTATTCCCCTTCGAGGCCGTTGGTATCATCGCAGCATAAAAGGCTACGGATATATATTGTGTTAGTTTTTTGTTGATTGAATAATAATGCTTAAATTTTTTAATATCAACACGAATATTTTACGGTAAGTATTTATATTGTTACCGTTTTTTTATGTGTAAATTTTTGATAAATTATAATCGTATACGCTAATACATACGAGTATATGATTGTTTGCCCGTCTTATTTTATTTATATAATTGAAAATTATTATTTATATTTAATTTTCAATTTTAGGAAATATAATTTATTTTTCTAATAATCCTTGGATTATCCATCCTAGACCATTCCAAGGATTGAAAATTACACGCCTATATATACCCACGCTGCCTTACCTGACTGCAGCAACACTTCGACTCGTTTGTAATCAGAAACTTCATAAGAATCAGCAGCCGCTAACTCTGCGGCGCTTATGACAAAAACAGTCCCCTCGACCATGTCGCTGTTTTTCCCAGTTGGCACCACAACAGGGTGAAAACGCTGACCGCTTGCCTTAAGGACAGCAGGGTCTGTAATTTCCACCAAATCGGTTCGATACCCAAGCATTGCATCTTTCGTGCCACTCAATAATCGCCCGAATGTCTCCATCTGGACTTTTTCTAGCTGCAATGTTCCATAAGAAAACAATAATATACCGTCTGAATTATTTATAGACACAGAGCTATTCCTTTTCAGTATTTCTAATCCATTTTGCCATGACTGTCCGGGGCGTCACATCAAAGCCTAATTTCTCGTAAAAAGCGACAGCCTGCTCGTTTGTCTCGCGCACCATAAGCTGCATCTTTTCAATACCCCGCCCTTTCAACCACTCCTCTGCGGCTTTAACCATGCACCGCCCTATACCAAGGCGTTGTTGGTTTGAGGCCACCGCAACATAGTACAACCACCCCCGGTGCCCATCATGGCCAACCATAACACTCGCAAGCAAAGGCCCCTTCGCACCATGCCCCACCAGCACGGTTGAACTCTGCCCCTGCTGAGCAAACCGGAAGTCTTTATACGGATCATTATAAGGAACCGTCAGGCCAGTTTGCCTCCAAAGTGCCACGACCTCATCCTCATCAATCGCCAGAGCAGCACGGATACTGAGCATTTTACCAACTTCCTCGCGCATCTTTTAACGCCGGATGGCGGAGCACTGCTTGCGCCGACCATCCATCTTGGCGCAAAAGCCGCACCCCCATGGCTCCATCACGTTTTGAGAGTTTGCGCCCGTCATTTTCCATTAAAAGGGAATGGTGTGCGTATTCAGGTTCAGCCCATCCCATCAACGCCTGCAAAACCCGATGCACTGATGTGGCCTCAAACAGATCCATTCCCCGCGTCACACGATTGAAATTTTGCAAAGCATCATCGTGCGTTACGCATAAATGATACGAAAGACCGGTGTCCCTACGAGCCAACACAACATCTCCGAAAGAGGCTGCACGACCTGCAAGCCGGCCCTGACCGTACTCGTACCAACCCGGCTCCTCCTGCAGAATATCCAACGCGCGCGCCATGTCCAAGCGCCAAAGAACAGGCTGCCCATCCCGATGCTCCGCGTCACAAGCTTTGTTACGGCATGTCCCCGGATAGAAAAAACTACCATCTGGGGCTAAACGACCTTCTGACGCCAAGCCTATCTCCGCTCGTGTACAAAAACATGGGTAAAGCAAACCCCGTATTTTTAATTCGGACAAGACAGCACGGTACTCTTCCACATGCTGCGATTGCTGCCGCACTTCATTCCCGGACCATAAACCGAGCCAGCGCAAATCCTCTTCCAATCCCATCACATAATCCGGGCGGCAGCGCGTTCCATCAATGTCCTCAATACGGACATGATACGCTCCAGCCTCTCCCGCCATACTCCGCGCATGAAGGGCTGAAAGAACATGGCCCAAATGCAAATACCCTGTAGGACTTGGTGCGAAACGCGTACGAAAAGATAACGTCATGAAGGTTTCATCTGAGAGTTCTTGCAATCACGATATTTTGCTGGAATAGTCTTGAACGAAGTAGCCGACGACGCGTGATTATCCGGCGTTTGGTATCATAGTTTAATACGTTACGCCCTAAACTCATGCATGTGTCGTCCTCAACAAAAGGATGCGCGTGGTGCCTGTCAGTAGTCAGCATTTCCCCGCTCTCGTATTGAACGCGGATTTCCGACCGCTGTCCTATTTTCCACTATCATTATGGTCATGGCAGGAAGCCATCAAGGCTGTATTCTTGGACCGTGTATCCGTCCTCTCTGAATATGATGACGGCCTCGTCCACTCCCCAAGCCGGACTATGAAACTCCCTAGCGTCATTGCGCTGAAAGATTACATTCCAGCCGCACGCAAGCCCGCCTTCACGCGTTTCAATGTTTTCCTGCGGGACAACTTTGAGTGCCAATATTGCGATGATCGGCTCCCCACGCACGAACTCACCTTTGACCACGTTATTCCTCGCGCCAAAGGTGGCCGCACAAGCTGGGGCAACGTTGTGACGGCCTGCAGCCCGTGCAACCTACTCAAAGGCTCTCGACTACCGAGTGAAATTGGCATGCACCCGCGACGCAAACCCGTTCAGCCCAGCAGCCGCCTCTTACAGGAAAATGGTCGCACTTTTCCGCCTAACTATCTCCATGAAAGCTGGCGCGACTATCTGTATTGGAACACGGAGCTGGAGGCCTAAGCCATCGTAACACTTGCTGAGCTAGGCCCTCGCATCACGGTTCTGGGTCCATCCGACAGTGAGAAATCCACGCTCGCGCAGACTATTGCCCATAAACGCAACGCTCTCTGACACTTTTGTCGAAGAGAGCAGCTAGAACGCTAAAAAATAAAATAAAAAAAGGCGCCCTTTGAAAGGGCGCCTTTTCCAAGTCATACATTCCCATTCGGGAACGGGGACATTATTCCCACTCGATCGTGCCTGGTGGCTTTGATGTAATATCATACGTCACCCGGTTAATGCCGCGCACTTCGTTGACGATACGGCCAGAGACACGGTTCAAGAACTCAAAGTCGAACGGATAGACTTCGGCCGTCATGCCATCCGTGCTGGTCACCGCACGCAACGCACATGCTTGGTCATACGTGCGGCCATCACCCATTACGCCAACGGTACGCACTGGTAGCAGTACGGCAAAAGCCTGCCAGATCGCATCGTAAAGACCAGCACGACGGATCTCTTCCAGATAGATCGTGTCAACCTTGCGCAGCAGGTCCAGCTTTTCACGTGTGATGTCACCCGGAATACGAATTGCCAAACCCGGCCCGGGGAACGGGTGACGGCCAACAATATTCTCCGGAATGCCCAGCTCACGCCCCAGTTCACGGACTTCATCCTTGAACAATTCACGCAGCGGCTCGACCAGCTGCATATTCATGCGCTCTGGCAGGCCACCCACATTGTGGTGAGACTTGATGGTAACCGATGGACCACCCGTGAAGCTGACACTCTCGATCACATCAGGATAAAGCGTGCCTTGGGCCAAGAATTGCGCGCCACCAAGCTTAGCTGCTTCTTCTTCAAAAACTTCAATAAACAAACGGCCAATTGTTTTCCGCTTAACTTCCGGATCTTTCACACCTGCCAGTTCGCCCAAGAACAGGTCGGATGCATCACGATGCACCAAGCGGATATTAAAACGACCACGGAAAGTCTTGACCACTTCATCCGCTTCGCCAGCCCGCAAAATGCCCGGATCAACGAAAATACACGTCAGTTGGTCACCAATCGCGTCATGGATCAGCTTTGCCGCAACGGAACTGTCTACACCACCGGACAAACCGCAAATAACGCGGCCTTCACCGACCTGTTCACGGATACGCGCAATCTCAAGATCACGGAAACCCGCCATCGTCCACGTACCGCTGCACCCAGCAACATTATGCGTGAAGTTCTTGATCAACGCTGCGCCGTGCGGTGTATGCACAACTTCCGGATGGAACTGTACACCGTACATGCGGCGCCCCTCGTCAGCGATGATCGCAAACGGTGCGCCTTCAGAATGTGCAACTGCGCGGAAACCCGGTGGCAACTGCGTTACACGGTCACCGTGGCTCATCCAGACTTGCTCACGACGGCCGCGTGCCCACACGCCGCGGAACAGTGAGCAGTCTTCAGCCACATCAATATAAGCGCGACCAAATTCGCGATGCTCGTGCGTTTCGACCTTACCACCCAGCGCTTGGCACATTGCCTGCTGGCCGTAGCAAATGCCCAAAATCGGCAAATTCAACTCAAAAACAACCGGAGGCACTGGCGGCGCATTTTCGTCATGCACGCTGGCTGGGCTGCCGGATAGGATAATGCCACGCGGCTGGAAGCCACGGATTTTCTCTTCCGTTGCTGTGAAGGGCCAAATTTCACAGTAAACACCGCTCTCACGTACGCGACGCGCGATCAACTGGGTTACCTGACTGCCAAAGTCCAGAATGAGGATGCGATCCTCATGCAGAGTTTCGTCAAGCTTCTCGATGGGTTTAGCATCCTGCTGGGTCAAAATAGGACCTCTCATTACGAGTTTGAGTTGGCGCTTTGGGCAGTGGTGCCCTCTAAAGCTCTCCTATAAGGTGTTGTCTCGTGTACGTCATCACTTCTGGGGCAACCTTCTGCCTATTCTGAACAGGATAGCTATGCGTTTTCATCTTTTTTCTTCTTTTGTATTGCTCGGACTCCTCACTGCCTGCGCAGGAGCCCCAGACCCCGGACATGATCCAGAGGGGCGCTGGGTTGGAAAACTCATCGCAGACCAAGGAACCTGCCCGACCGCTCGTAGCTCGACCTTGCAGATCAGGGATAAAAATATCCTCTTCACACCTGAGGACGGCCCCTTGGTTTTGCAAGGCAGTTACAAGGCAGGAACCCAGCATTATCATGCTGAGTTAAGCATGCAGGACGTCAATCACCAGCCACTGACCATGGTCTTTAACGGCTACCCCGTCGGGCAAACCATTGGCGGTCTTTTCGGCACAAACACCTGCCACGCGCACATCACCATGACCCGGCAGTAGTTTTTTAACAAAAAAGACAAAAAACTAGAAAAATGGGGTTGCCAGAAGTCGGGAACCCCATTAGAAACCCGCCTCAACGACGCACCCGTAGCTCAATTGGATAGAGCACCAGACTACGAATCTGGGGGTTAGAGGTTCGAGTCCTTTCGGGTGCGCCAGTTAACATATCAGTTTTGCACCCGTAGCTCAATTGGATAGAGCACCAGACTACGAATCTGGGGGTTAGAGGTTCGAGTCCTTTCGGGTGCGCCACTGATTTATTCCTAAAAATATGAAGTATTCCACCCGTACGGCATCCCCGCTGTAACGGGATTTTTGCGTTTTCTACGTCAAAAATCATCACTTTTTTGTCATTTTGCTTATCGGTTCAAATTCATAAAATAAATTTTATCTTTAAAGCCAAGTGAGCGCTCGTTCGCTGTAACCAAAGAGAGGGACACTCAATGGACAACCACACGAAGCCAATACCCAAAACAACGTCAATATCACGGCGTTGGTTTATTGGAGCAGCGGGGACATGCGCAATTATGAGCAATAACGCTTTTGCTGATTCAAATACACCCAAGGGAGCACCAGAAGACTCCCATAACGAAGACCTGAATCCGTTCGGCAGAAACCTGATCCCAGCTCACCCAAGCGCACAAGATTACCTTTACAGACCGTCAATACATTTTTCTCCGCCAGTTGGCTGGATGAATGACCCTAATGGTCTGATTTATGATGGCGAATATTTTCATCTTTACTATCAATACGACCCGATAGCTCCATACGCAGGCTTCGTGCACTGGGGCAGCGCCAAATCAAAAGACCTTTACTCGTGGGAAGATGGCCCGATCGCTCTCAAGCCCACTACAGCGGGCGAAGCTTTCTCTGGCTGTGCCATTATCGACCGCAACAACACCTCGGGCTTTTTTCCTGCACTCCCCGACACAGACCCCCGCAGCAAAGAGCCGAACCTCGCTCTGATCTACACACGGGCCAGCGCCAAACTTCAAACGCAGGATATTGCCATCAGCCGTGACGGCGGGCAGACCTACACTGAAATCAGCGAAAACCCTATTCTAGACATTCACAGCAACTCTTTCCGCGACCCAAAAGTCTTCTTCCACGCTCCTAGCGGGCGCTGGATCATGACGGTTGTGCAGTCGCGTCTTCACAAAGTCTCATTCTATGGGTCATTCAATCTGAAAGATTGGATGCACCTCTCAGACTTTGAGTCCGCAGGTCTCTTCGGCATCGACTACGAATGCCCTAATTTGATTGAAGTTCCCCTAGAAGGGACAAATGAAACGCGCTGGTTGATGCTGATTTCCATCAACCCCGGCGCTCCACAAGGCGGCAGCACTACCCAATATTTTGTCGGCTTCTTTGATGGTGAACGCTTCAAGGCAGAAGATGAACATACAGTCTTTGGCCTGATCGACTTCTGCAAGGATTCATATGCTTTGCAGTGCTACGAAAATCTGCCGCTCTCACAAGCGACGATGATAGCGTGGCTCGGAAACTGGCAATATGGCGAGGAAGTCCCGCACACAACGTGGCGGGGCGTGATGACATTACCGCGTCGTTTATCAGTGCGCCGTGATACAGATGGTTGGATCCGCTTAGTTCAGCGCCCTCTCGGCCTCGAAAACCTGCGCCTCGCCCAGATTCCCACCCCTTTCCGCCACCTCCCCGCACGCACAACTGAGACGGTCGCCTTACCCAAAAATCAGGCTATTGAACTCATCATAAAAGCCAGCCTTGAACCACGTGACAAAATGCTCCCGGACGGATCATTGGGGCGCGCGGGCCGTTTCTCGATAGATTTCGCCAATAATAATGGTGAAAAACTTACCGTCGGCTTTGACGGATTTTTCTGCCAGCTCTGGGTTGAACGCGGGGGCCTCAAGGGGTTCGCCAACCCGTTCTTTACCCGTGAATTTTCAACATCCCTTACCCCAGACCTAAGGGAATTCTCGCTGCGCATTGTTTACGATGCCTGCACACTGGAAATCTACGTGAACGACGGTATCTCGGTGGGCTCTTCCTTGGTCTTCCCGCAAGAAGCTCTGGATCGCGTCAGCTTCAGCACAACCAACACCGCTGCGAGCATCCAGCAACTAGAGATCTATCCTCTGCGTTCCACTATGCCGCGCCCTTTTCCTAAAAACGCCTGATAGTTGATTGCTGGTCATGCCTACGCCACTCTTACACTCTGTACGCCGTCTTCGCTTGCCGTTGACGCTTATCAGCGCATGCGTGTCGTGGGCATGGTCGAGCACAGCTTGGGCTCAAGCCGCGAGTCATGTCGTACAAACCGGACAATATGCACCCGGCGCACGAAGCTCAGCGACAGCCAATGGCGCCTTTGATAGCGTTATCGGCCAACACCCACAGATGGTTACATCTAGTGTGCAATCCAACGGTGTTACCTATTACGTTACACCGGAGGGGCGCATAGTCGACGATAAGGGGTATTACCTCGCTCCTGACCCATCACGGAATACACGCTTTGCGTCTTACTCTGCTCAAAAAGCGCGCATACCGCCCGACGCAAAACTAGTCCCAATTTTCATCGGCGTTATGGACACGAGCATGGTGGCGAACAACCACCTCCATTTCCACGGCTGTGAAAAGCTAACTCATCCACTCATTCATTCGCCAATTGACCCACCCGGCGTCTTCGTTGCCCCCGCGCCATGCAGCCTGAAACAAGGCAGTGCCCACTCCCTCATTCACTCGACTGCGGAAATCTTGGCCGGTGCCCACGGCAATTTATACGGCTTAGCCGGCAATCGTGACCAATTAGACAGCGCGACGCAAGCCATCCGCATTTCTGACCATGAGACGAGGCTCGTTATGCCCTCTCCAAACCAGACCGGAACACCCAACCGTTGAGAACACCCGCTACTTTCTTCGCGCTTTTTGCTCTCTCTTCAACAGGGGTTGCCGCTCAAACGGTCTTTCCGTTTCGTTCCACGGGCGACATCACCCCCCCTGCTGACGTATTTTCTCTGCCTGCACGCCATATTCCGGCACTTATGCAGAACAATGCAGAACATGCTCCAACGCCACACCCATCCAGTGACAACACTATTGTCATAACCAAACTAAACCACATTGATGTTTCAGTGACTGTCGGACCTGACGCCAAAGGTTTAGACAGCGAAACTCAAACACCAATTTTGAAAGATATTTTTGCTGAATTTATCGGACACCCAATGTCGATAAAGCAGTTGGATATTCTCACGCAAAAGATCAACGCCGCATACCGCATGAGCAACGAGCCCTTTGCTTATGCTTATATTCCGCCTCAAACAGTGCGAGATGGGGTTTTAAAAATATACGTACGAAAATACACAATCGGGAAAATTCAAGTTACGGGCAACCGCTGGTTTTCCAAACACCTCATCCAATATGAGAGCGGCCTAAAAACAGGTACGGTTCCCAACTTCAACGACATTCAGTCTGATCTGGACTGGTTGAATCGAAACCCCTTCCGGTCTGCCGAAGTTATTTTTTCTCCCGGTGAGAAAACGGGGGAAACCGATGCAGATATTTATACTGCAGACCGTTTTCCAATTTATTTTTTTGGTGGTGCAAACAACCAAAATGACCCAACGCTGGGGCGAAACGGATGGTTCTGGGGTGGTTCTATCGGAAATTTCCTAGGCTTGGATCAAATCCTAACCTACCAATACACCAAGACTACTACCAATCGGTTCTTCAACCATGCTGTTGCGTGGCACATACCGCTGTCTCCACGGGATTCGTTACTCGTTTACGGTAACTACGCAAAATCCAACCCCTTCCCCAAGAACCTTTCAGCAATTACGGCGGCGGCAGTTCAGTTTCATTGCGGTGGGTACGCATGATCCAACACATAGCCTTTGGAGGCTCATTCGGTTTAGATGGGACCGTACAGCTCGGATACGATTGGAAAAACGCCAATTCCTATCAGAAAATTGGCCGGAAAGACATTGTGATCAGTAACGCTGACACCAACCAAGCCGTATTCCTATATTCAGGCTCCGTCCAAGACCCCTATGGTAAGACCGAATTCACAAACCAAATGGCTTACGGTTTCCCCGGCCTAACCCGCCGTAACAACGCTCGTGCTTATGAGACTATCGCTCCCGGCTCAGCCCCCAACTATTTTTACAACCGCTTATCGCTTTCCAGAAGTGTGCCTCTAGGCAAAAATTTCAAAGCCAACTTCCGCGCTACACACCAGCAAGCAACTAAGAATTTGCTGTACTCAGAGCAGGTATCACTCGGTGCGCAGGGAACTGTTCGGGGCTATTACCTCAACACGTCCTTCGGTAGCATTTCCTCATATTTCAATATTGAAGTGCAGACTAAAACGTTTTCACTTATGCATCTAATAAGTGACCGCGTTCATAAGGACGAAACGTCTTTCACGGCTTTCTGGGATTATGGGAATAACCGTCAGGTCCGTCAGGCCGTACCAGGAATCCACTCAGTGACACTCGCGAGCGTAGGTGTCGCAACATCAAGCAAAATCAATCACTGGCTGACAGGTACGTTCGACGTTGGTTGGCGTCTACGCCGCGCACGAAGCATTGGCTCAAAGGGCGCTTGCGTTGATTATAGTATGACAGTTGGGTTTTGATGGGGTGCTGCCCTTTTTGGGCGGCACTTGTCACTCTTTTATTGAGTTTTATTATTGAGTATTATTTAGGTTTTGGGAATTGGTTGCGGGGTAGGATTTGAACCTACGGCCTTCAGGTTATGAGCCTGACGAGCTACCGGGCTGCTCCACCCCGCGGATGAGTTTTGTGTGTTTTTTTTGTGTGTGTATTGGGTGAGCTAGGGGACCTGGCGGCGACCGACTTTTCCGCACCTTAAGGTGCAGTATCATAGGCGCTGAGGTTTTTCACGGCCGAGTTCGGGATGGGATCGGGTGTAGGATCCTCGCCATGGCCACCAGGTCTTCTAGCTCACCCTCGTGTTGGTAGAGGAGGGTGATGAGGTTGGTGTATTTTTGAGTGTGACTGATTTCTGTGCATGTGTTTGTGTGTGAGGATTATGAGCGATTAGTACCGGTTAGCTGAGTACATTACTGTACGTATACACCCGGCCTATTAACGTGCTGGTCTTGCACGGCTCTATGAGACCTAGTTTTGAGGTGGGTTTCCCGCTTAGATGCTTTCAGCGGTTATCCCGTCCGAACTTAGCTACCCGGCTGTGCCACTGGCGTGACAACCGGTGCACCAGAGGTTCGTTCATCCCGGTCCTCTCGTACTAGGGACAAATCCTCTCAAGTCTCTTACACCCACGGCAGATAGGGACCGAACTGTCTCACGACGTTCTAAACCCAGCTCACGTACCACTTTAATCGGCGAACAGCCGAACCCTTGGGACCTGCTCCAGCCCCAGGATGTGATGAGCCGACATCGAGGTGCCAAACCTCCCCGTCGATGTGGACTCTTGGGGGAGATCAGCCTGTTATCCCTAGAGTACCTTTTATCCGTTGAGCGATGGCCCGTCCACGTGGGACCACCGGATCACTATGGCCGACTTTCGTCTCTGATCGAGCTGTCACTCTCACAGTCAGGCGGGCTTATGCCATTGCACTCGACAGCCGGTTTCCGACCGGCCTGAGCCCACCATCGCGCGCCTCCGTTACACTTTGGGAGGCGACCGCCCCAGTCAAACTGCCCACCATGCAGGGTCCCGGATCAGGCTGACTGATCTCGGTTAGACATCAGAAAAATTCAGGGTCGTATTTCAAGGATGGCTCCACCGGTGCTGGCGCCCCGGCTTCAAAGCCTCCGACCTATCCTACACAGAATTTTCCTGATGCCACTGCAAAGCTACAGTAAAGGTTCATAGGGTCTTTCCGTCTGACCGCGGGTACCCCGCATCTTCACGGGGAATTCAATTTCGCTGAGTCGATGCTGGAGACAGTGGGGAAGTCGTTACGCCATTCGTGCAGGTCGGAACTTACCCGACAAGGAATTTCGCTACCTTAGGACCGTTATAGTTACGGCCGCCGTTTACCGGGGCTTCAATTCAATGCTTGCACATCTCCTCTTAACCTTCCGGCACCGGGCAGGCGTCAGGCCCTATACGTCATCTCTCGATTTCGCAGAGCCCTGTGTTTTTACTAAACAGTCGCTACCCCCTGGTCTGTGCCACCCACACATGGTTGCCCACGGGTGGGTCTCGTTTATCCCGAAGTTACACGAGCAATTTGCCTAGTTCCTTCAGCATCGTTCTCTCAAGCGCCTTGGTATACTCTACCAGTCCACCTGTGTCGGTTTCGGGTACGGTCTATATGCTAGAGCTATTTCCTGGAATGGTCCAAAAGCTGGTTCAATCCGATAAGAACCAACAACATATCTCATTCGTCACTTCTAGCAGGCTCAGGACTATTAACCTGATTCCCATCGACTACGGCTTTCGCCCTCGCCTTAGGGGCCGGCTCACCCTGCGTGGATTAACCTTGCGCAGGAACCCTTGGACTTTCGGCGACAGTGTTTCTCGCACTGTTTATCGCTACTCATGTCAGCATTCGCACTTCCGATATCTCCAGAGGGGGTCACCCCGCCTCCTTCGCAGACCTACGGAACGCTCCGCTACCGCGCATTCATAAGAATGCACCCACAGCTTCGGCACGTGACTTGAGCCCCGTTACATTTTCGGCGCAGGGTTTCTATTAGACCAGTGAGCTATTACGCTTTCTTTAAAGGATGGCTGCTTCTAAGCCAACCTCCTGGTTG
Organism: Neokomagataea tanensis; assembly: GCF_006542335.1. Lineage (GTDB taxonomy): Bacteria > Pseudomonadota > Alphaproteobacteria > Acetobacterales > Acetobacteraceae > Gluconobacter > Gluconobacter tanensis. The sequence goes on from NZ_CP032485.1 coordinate 656,313, forward strand.
TTTTGGAATCCCCACATCCTTTCCCACTTAGTCACGATTTAGGGGCCTTAGCTGGTGGTCTGGGCTGTTTCCCTCTCGACAATGGACCTTAGCACCCACTGTCTGTCTGCCGGACTATACTCCTCGGTATTCGGAGTTTGGTTAGGTTTGGTAAGGCTTTGGGCCCCCCTAGCCCATCCAGTGCTCTACCCCCGAGGGTAAACATCCGACGGTCTACCTCAATAGATTTCGCGGAGAACCAGCTATTTCCGAGTTTGATTGGCCTTTCACCCCTAACCACAGCTCATCCCCGACTTTTTCAACAGGCGTGGGTTCGGCCCTCCAGTGCGTGTTACCGCACCTTCAGCCTGGCCATGGCTAGATCACTCGGTTTCGGGTCTTCTGCCAGCAACTCAGTCGCCCTATTCAGACTCGCTTTCGCTACGCCTACACCTAACGGCTTAAGCTCGCTGCAAACAGAAACTCGCTGACCCATTATACAAAAGGTACGCCGTCACCCCATAAGAGGCTCCGACTGCTTGTAGGCGTCCGGTTTCAGGTCTCTTTCACTCCCCTTATCGGGGTGCTTTTCACCTTTCCCTCACGGTACTTGTTCGCTATCGGTCACTGAGGAGTATTTAGGCTTGGAGGGTGGTCCCCCCATGTTCAGACAGGGTTTCACGTGCCCCGCCCTACTCAAATCCTTATCAAGACATTATGCATACGGGGCTATCACCCATTCTTGCCGGACTTTCCAGACCGTTTTGCTTCTTCTTAATAAGGCATTGGCCTGCTCCGCGTTCGCTCGCCACTACTAGCGGAATCTCTGTTGATGTCTTTTCCTCCAGGTACTTAGATGTTTCAGTTCCCCGGGTTTGCCTCATACACCTATGTATTCAGTGCATGATCCTCTTACGAGGGGGTTGCCCCATTCGGACATCCACGGATCAAAGCTTGTTCGCAGCTCCCCATGGCTTTTCGCAGCGTACCACGTCCTTCATCGCCTCTCAGTGCCAAGGCATCCACCGAACGCCCTTCTCATTCTCACACAACACCCAATTCCAAGGAATTGGACACATGCACAGAAACCAGCCACACCCTAAGATGCTGCCGACTTCTGCTCATGTTCGCAGTGTCAGACACACTCTTTATTCATCATCATCTGAATGCTCACGCCATTCTCTTAGCATTGTACCAAAGGCACAAAGG